>CANHAG010000028.1 GCA_947458525.1 Rhodospirillaceae bacterium
AAAGAACAATATCAAAGCGTAATAGATGCCTCCCTCACCACTGCCTTTGCCACCGTTCGGGCAGCGGGAAAACATATGAATCAAGGGGGGGCTGTGGTGCTGATTTCTTCCGCTGCGGCTATGGAGGGGCTCGCCAATCACGAGGCCATTGCAGCGGCGAAAGCCGGCATTCTTGGGTTGGTGCTCTCGGCAGCGGCCACCTATGCAGGACAGAATCTGAGAGTGAATGCCATAGCGCCCGGCCTCACCGAAACACCGCTTACCGCAGCACTTACAGGCAATCAGACCTCGCGCAAATTCTCAGAATCCATGCATGCGCTGGGGCGGCTGGGCAAGCCCGAAGATGTGGCGCGCGCGATTGTATTTCTGCTGGATCCCGCCAATGGCTGGATCACCGGGCAGGTGCTCGCGGTGGATGGCGGGCTTTCCCGCGTTCGTCCGAAAATGAAAGCCTAGATGGGAGCGCTTCGCCTCATTCTTGCGGATCAGCTTTCTGAATCCATTGCGGCGTTGCAGGGGCTGGATAAGGCGCAAGATACCGTCATGCTGTGCGAGGTGATGGAGGAGGCCAGTTACGTTCCCCACCACCCCAAAAAAATCGCCTTCCTTTTTTCTGCGATGCGCCATTTCGCAGCCGAGCTTGAAGCACAAGGCGTGCGCGTGCGCTATGTGACATTGAACGATGCAGAGAATACGGGCAGCTTCACCAGCGAAGCGGAGCGTGCGGTCAAAGCACTGGGGGTTTCACGCCTCATCGTCACCGAGCCCGGCGAATACCGCGTGCGGGAAATGATAAAGAACTGGGCGGCTACGCTTGGTATTCCCGTAGAAATTTTACCGGACACTCGGTTTCTTGCCACCCATGAGGAATTTGCCGCGTGGGCGAAGGGCAAGAAGCAACTGCGTATGGAATTTTTTTACCGTGAGATGCGGAAAAAATACGCGATCCTGATGGAGCCGGACAATAAACCCACGGGTGGTGAGTGGAATTACGACAAAGAAAATCGCAAGCCACCCAAAGCAGGCATGGCCTCCCCGCCGCGCATGGCGCATAAAAAATCGGCCATCACTAAAGATGTGCTGGCGCTGGTGAAAGAACGTTTCAGCCATCATTTCGGCACGCTGGAGCCATTTCATTACGCCGTCACGCGCAGACAGGCCTTGCTGGAACTGGATCATTTTATCAGGCGCTTGCTGCCGGAGTTTGGCGACTATCAGGACGCGATGGTGGCCGGTGAGCCCTATCTTTACCATTCGCTCATCTCCAGCTATCTGAATGCGGGATTGCTCTTGCCACTCGAAATCTGCCAGAAGGCGGAAGCCGCCTATCGTGCCGGCACAGTTCCGCTGAATGCAGCGGAGGGATTCATTCGCCAGATTCTGGGCTGGCGGGAATATATACGCGGCATTTACTGGCATTTCATGCCCGAATACGGGCAGCGCAATAGCCTGAATGCCACACGCCCGCTGCCCGATTTCTACTGGGGTGCGCCTACGGGTATGTTCTGCGTTGCCGAAACCGTTCGGCATACGCGCGATCATGCTTACTCACACCATATTCAGCGCCTCATGATTACCGGCAATTTTGCACTGCTGGCCGGGTTGGATGTCACCGCAGTGCAGGAATGGTATCTGGCCGTTTATTCCGATGCCTATGAATGGGTGGAGATGCCCAATACGCTTGGTATGGCGCTCTTTGGCGATGGTGGTGTGGTAGCAAGCAAGCCTTATGCGGCCAGCGGAAAATATATTCATCGCATGAGCAATTATTGCGAGAAATGCACCTATGACCCTGACGTGATGACGGGCGAAAATGCCTGCCCGTTTAATGCCCTCTACTGGGATTTTCTGGTGCGGCACGAAGATAAATTTCGCGGCAATCAGCGGATGCCCTATATGTTCTCGACATGGGATAGATTCGCGCCTGAAAAACAACAGGCGATTCGGGTTCACGCCGCCACAACATTTAAAAAAATGGCGGAGGGCGCGCTGTGATAACCGTATTTTATGACGGCAAATGCGGCCTGTGCCGCCGTGAGATTGATCACTATAAAAGGGTCGCGCCTGAAGCTGTGTTTCACTGGGTGGATATAACGACTGATGCGGCGGAGCTTGAGAAGCTGGGCATTTCTTATGCGGATGGGTTAAGGGTCTTACATGCCAGAGATTCAGATGGGAAGATCCATAGAGGTATCGATGCGTTTATCCTGATATGGCAGCAGATGCCGCGCTGGCGTTTGCTTGCTCGCATCATCGCATTACCCATCATTCGCATGGTTGCCAATAAAGCCTATGATCGCTTTGCCGCGTGGCGCTTCAAGCGGCTGCCGCATTGTAAAATGCTATGAGACCTGCATAATGCAGGCATGCATCATTGCGGGGCCTTCTGGCCAGCCCGCAGCCAGCGCGTGCGCTTAGAAAAATCCGCCTGCGGCAAAAGATTTGCAAATACGCATCATAATATGTAAACCCCCTCACGGGCCGCTGTAGCTCAGGGGTAGAGCAGCGCTTTCGTAAAGCGAAGGTCGGGGGTTCAATTCCCTCCAGCGGCACCATTCCTAGCTGGTCTCAGGCGAGACGCTGCATTTTGGCGCTTAAGGCGAAACATGCCCGAGTTGGGCACACGGAAGCTGCCAGAGAGACGTTTGCAATAGATAGCCTGAGATAGCCCGGTTGCGCAGGATGCCAGTTTTACCTATTCCACCGTCACGGATTTCGCGAGGTTGCGGGGCTGGTCAACATCCGTACCTTTCAGCACAGCGGTGTGATAGGCCAGTAATTGCACCGGCACGGCATAAAGAATCGGCGCCACAAACGGGTGAACCTTGGGCAGGGTGATGCTCTCGGTCACGATATTCCCAAGTGCTTTTACCCCGTCACTATCCCCAAGTGCGACGATTTTTCCGCCCCGCGCGGCGGCTTCCTGAATGTTGCTGGCGGTTTTTTCAAACCAGCCATCACTGGGCGCAATCGCAATCACGGGCACGGATTCATCAATCAGCGCGATTGGCCCGTGTTTCATCTCGCCCGCCGCATAGCCCTCGGCATGGATGTAGGAGATTTCTTTCATCTTGAGCGCGGCTTCAAGCGCAATCGCGTAAGACGTGCCGCGCCCGATAAACAACATATCGCGCGCATGCTGAATGCGGGTGGCGAGCGCCTGAATGGCCTCGTCATGATGCAGAATTTCGCTCACGCGTGAGGGGACTTCGGCCAGCGCATGGGTGAGGCGGGCGATCTGCGCCGTTTCAAGCGCGCCGCGCGCCTCGGCCAGGGCAATCGCAAAACAGGCAAGCACAGTCAGTTGCGTGGTGAAAGCTTTGGTGGAGGCGACCCCAATCTCCGGCCCCGCATGGGTTTCAAGCGTGGCGGTGGCGGCCTGTGCCATGCTGCTCTCGGGGACGTTGATGACGGCGAGGGTGGGCTGCCCCTGCGCGGTTGCATATTTCATGGCCGCGAGCGTATCCGCCGTTTCGCCGGATTGGGAAATGGCAATGGTCAGCCCATCTTTCGCCATCACCGGTTCGCGGTAGCGGAATTCGGAAGCCACATCGATATCCACAGGGATTCTGGCCAGTGATTCAATCCAGTACCGCGCCACTAATCCGGCGTAATAGGAGGTGCCGCAGGCGACAATCGTGACCCGGCTGATGTTCTTGAGCGCAAAGGGCAGGGAGGGCAGGGTGATGCGCGAGGTCGCGGGATTATAATAGACATTGAGTGTGGCACCGATGACGCTGGGCTGCTCGAAGATTTCCTTCTGCATGTAGTGGCGGTAATCGCCCTTACCGATGGCCGCGCCCGTGAGTGCCGTGATTTTAATGGGGCGGGTGACTTCGCGGTCATCCGCATCGAAAATCACAGCGCCTTTCGGGGTCAGTTCTGCCCAGTCACCTTCCTCCAGATAGCAGATATTGCGGCTGAGCGGTGCAAGCGCCACCGCGTCTGACCCGAGATAGGTCGCCTCCTTGCCATAACCAATGGCCAGTGGCGAGCCGCGCCGGGCAGCATAAAGGGTTTCGGGTGCGGCGGTAAAAATAATCCCCAGCGCAAATGCGCCTTCCAGCCGTTTGAGTGTGTTTGCTACTGCCTCGCGCGGGGTTTTTCCCTGATTCAGAAAATCGGTGATGAGGTGGGGGATGACTTCCGTATCTGTCTGGCTGATGAAGCGGTAGCCCTTTGCCTCCAGCTCAGCCTTCAGCTGGTGGAAATTCTCGATAATGCCGTTATGCACCACAGCCACCTTGTCGGTCGCATGCGGGTGGGCGTTGGCTTCACTCGGCGCCCCGTGCGTTGCCCAGCGCGTATGGCCGATGCCGGTGGTGCCGGCAAGCGGCTCCTTCGCAAGCAGGGCGGCAAGATTCATGAGCTTGCCCTCCGCCCGCCGCCGCGCGATGCCGCCCTCTACCAGCGTGGCGATACCGGCTGAATCATAGCCCCGGTATTCCAGCCTCTCGAGCGCCGAAAGCAGCAGCGCCGCCGCTGGTTCTTTGCCCGTGATACCGATAATGCCGCACATAAAATCCCCTTACATTCATGACGCGGGTAGCATGCGCGCCCCGCTTTCTGCAATCGTTATATTCTGTAACCTTACCCCTTCAATGCAATGCACCATGGGATTCTTGTTATTTCTATCCGTGCCACTATAAAAGATGCGTATGGCTCTTTCCGTTCAACAATGGATGCAGCGCGGCGTGCTTGGCCTTAGTGCCCTGTTGCTGCTGCTACTTTTTTTAGTATTTGCATGGACGGGCTATGCCCATCTGCGCGCTGACGGGGTGCGCGAAGTCACCACCCTTGTTACCATGATTGAAGCGCCGCTTGCAAAGCAGGTGAAAAATCCCAAAGCGATGGCGGCGGTGTTACAGACGCTTGCGGCAAAGCTCGAGATTCGACTTGCCTGTGCACATGCGCCGGACGGAACATTTCTTGCCGGCTGGCAGCGGGGGGATGCGGCCAGTGCCGATGCCCCGTGCCGGGCGCTTGCGGCGGAAGATGACGGCGGCTGGCGAAGTGTCAGGGTGGAGGTTCCGGTGCTAAATGCTGCGGATGTACCGGTTGCCGCAGTGACGGTTCTTGTTGGCTTTCCCTCGCTTTTAGACCATTTCAGGCTTTCTGTGCTGGCGATGCTTGCGGCGGTAATGCTCTTCATCCTCATCAGTTTTCTCTTTGCCCAGCGTATGAAAGTGATGCTGCTGCGCCCAGTGCGGCAGATTGCCAACACCGCCCAGCGCGTGTCGCTTTATAAGGATTTTTCTCTGCGTGTAACCTCTGGTGCGCTTGCGATCGTGCCAAGCGAAATCCAGGCGCTTATTGATTCCTTCAATACCATGCTGCGTGAAATTGAAGATCGTGATGGCAAGATTTTGCGTAAGACATTGGAAATCGAAAAAGCGCGTCATCAGGCCGAATCCGCCAATATTGCAAAATCGCAGTTTCTGGCCAATATCAGCCATGAACTACGTACGCCGCTCAATGCGATTCTGGGCTTTTCCGCCATGATTAAGGATCAGCAGCATGGCGAAGTGGCGCAGCCCAAATACCTGGAATATGCGCGCGATATTCATGATTCCGGCCAGCACCTGCTCACCATTATCAATGACGTGCTGGACCTAAGCCGCGCTGAGGCGGGCAAGCTTTCCATTCATTATGAGCTGGTGGCGCTGCCGAAGGTGATTCAGCGCGCCATTCATATGGTGGCGCAGCGTGCGAGCGAAGGTGGGGTGAGCATCACCACCGAGATTGCTGAAAGAATGCCCAAATTCGTGGGCGACAAGGTGCGTATTTTGCAGATTCTGCTCAATCTGCTTTCCAATGCGGTGAAATTCACCGACCCCGGCGGGCGCATCACGGTGCGTGCGCACGCGGAGGAGGGAGTGAACGGAGTATTTTATTTCCTGCTGGAGGTGGAAGATACCGGCGTGGGCATGACACCGCAGGAGGTTGACACTGTTTTTGAGAGCTTTGTGCAGGCCGATGCCGGGCTTGACCGGAAATATCAGGGCGCCGGGCTTGGCTTGCCTCTGACCAAGAAGCTGGTAGAGATGCATCACGGCAAAATCACGGTTAAAAGCGAGCGGGGCAAGGGAACAACGGTGCATATTCGGCTGGTGTCGGATCCTGCGCTGCTTGATTAACGCTGCAAGCTGTGGCATGACACTAAAAATCTTGAAAAAACCATACAAAGGAGAGGCGCTTGAAACAGGTTTATCTGGATACCATTCTTTTAATTGAACGTCTTCACCGCCGCTTTCTGGATGTGGTGAAAACTGAGCTTGATAAGCTCAAGTTCGAAGACATCAATAACGTGCAAACGCTGATTCTCTATAATATCGGCCGCGATCAGCTGACGGTGGGGGAGCTGACCAACCGTGGCTATTACCTGGGCACGAATGTGTCGTACAATGTCAAGAATCTGGTGGAAAACGGCTATCTGGTGCAGGAAAAATCACCGCATGATAAACGCTCTACCCGGGTGAAGCTCTCAGAAAAAGGGCTGAAGCTGGTAGATCAGATGGATGTGCTCTTCGAGCGTAATGTGGAAGAAATCGGCAAGATTTCCCCCGGCCTTGCGCTTCTGACCGATACCAACAAAAACATGCATCAGCTGGAGCGGTACTGGACCGACTATATCAACCGCCTGACACGTTAGGAGGCGTTATGAATCTCTCCATTCGTCACGGGTTGATGGCGCTTGCCGTGATGGGCATGCTCGCACATGCGCCGGTAGCGTCGGCGCAGGAAAAAATGGTAACCATCGGCACCGGCGCGGTGACGGGCGTGTATTACCCCGCAGGCGGCGCCATCTGCCGCCTGCTCAACAAGGATCGTAAGCAGCACGGCATACGCTGTTTTGTCGAATCCACTGGCGGCTCGGTATATAATATCCATGCGCTGAGGAATGGCGATCTGACCTTCGCTATCGTCCAGTCCGACTGGCAGTATAACGCCTATCGCGGCGAGGGGATTTTTGACGACGGCCCGGCCTTTAAGGATTTACGCTCCGTATTCTCGCTCCACAGCGAAATGTTTACGGTCGCCGCGCGTGCGGATAGTGGCATCCGCAGCTTTGGCGATCTTGCAGGTAAGCGGGTGAATATCGGCAATCCGGGTTCGGGTATGCGCGCCATCATGCAGGATCTGATGATCCGCCATGGCTGGAGCAAATCCAGCTTCGCCGCATTATCTGAAATGCGGCCGAATGAAGCGGTGAAGGCCCTGTGTGAAGGCAGGATTGACGCGATGGTGTTCGCCGCCGGTCACCCGAATGGGCTTATTCAGGAGGTGACCAATCAGTGCCAGGCCAAGCTGATTCCGGTGGAAGGTAAAGAGGTGGATGCGCTTTTGAGCGATTCTCCCTATTATGCCCGCACGGCCATTCCGGGCGGCATGTATAGCGGCAACAGCCAGAACGTGCCTACTTTTGGGATTAAGGCCACGCTGGTTACAACAAGCGAGACTGACCCCGAAATTGTTTATCAGTTAGTAAAAGCGGTGATGGATAATTTTGATGATTTCAAAACGCTGCATTTCGTGTTTGCGACCTTAAACCGTGACGCGATGGTCTCCGCCGGTTTGACGGCACCGCTGCACCCCGGAGCCGAGCGCTACTACCTCGAACAAGGTCTGATTATTAAATAAAGCTGCTTTTCTCAACCCGTAGCGGGGAGGGGGCGGGAGTCGGAAACGCTCCGCCGGAAACATTCATGTTCATCACCTTTGAAGGCGGGGAGGGGGCGGGAAAATCCACCCAGGTTCGGAAGTTAGCCGAAGCATTTGCGCGCGCTGGCCTGCCGGTGGTTACCACGCGTGAGCCGGGCGGGTCGCCGGGGGCGGAAGCCATCCGCAGATTAGTGGTGGAGGCGGGCGGAGTCGCATGGCACCCCACAACCGAAGCGCTGCTGTTTATGGCCGCGCGTTATGATCATCTTGAAACGCTTATCAAGCCTGCGCTTGCGCGCGGGCAAACCGTGCTTTGCGACCGTTTTTTTGATTCCACCCTTGTCTATCAGGGCATGGTGAAACAGGTTGGGGAAGAATGGCTCGCCCGGCTTTATCACCTGCTTTACGGCAATGCCGAGCCTGAGATGACCTTGCTGCTCGATCTTGACCCTGCCCTTGGGCTTGCCCGCGCGGCCGGGCGCGGCGCAAGTGCGGAAACGCGGTTTGAATCCCTGGGGCTTGAGTTCCATACCCGGTTACGTAAAGGCTTTCTGCAGCTTGCACATGCGCACCCGGAGCGTGTGCATCTGGTAGATGCCGCCGCTTCAGAAGACGCCATTCACCAGAATATTCTCGCTCTGGTAAATCAGCGTTTCGGGATTCATCTCACGTAATAACAGAGGTCGTTGCATGCTCACCCCGCGCGATAACCCAAACCTCTTCGGGCATGAGGCAGCGGAAGCCTTGTTCCTTGAAGATTTTCGCCGTGGCAAGCTACATCACGCCTATCTGCTGACTGGCCCCAAAGGTATCGGTAAAGCCACCCTTGCCTACCGGCTGGCGCGGTTTTTTCTCTCGCAAGGCGCCGGCAGTGCAGCGCCAGCGCCCGCGCCGGAAGAACATGCCCTCTCGTTATTTGGCGATCTTCCCGCCGCCACAGCGCCTGAACCGCAAAGCCAGCATGGCCTTGCCATGGCAACGGATAACCCCATTTTTCGCCGGGTGGCGGCCTCTTCCCATACGGATCTGCTTGCGATTCAGCCGGAATATGACGCGAAAAAACATACGGAGAAAAGTGAAATCAGTGTGGATCAGGCGCGGGAAATTCCACAATTTCTGAGCCTCACCCCGGCTGAATCAAGCTGGCGTGTGGTGATTATTGATGCGGTAGATCAGCTCAATCACAATGCCGCCAACGCGCTGCTTAAAATCCTTGAAGAACCGCCGCCGCGCAGTATTTTACTGCTGGTATGCCATGTTCCGGGCAAGCTGCTGGCTACCGTGCGCTCGCGCTGCCGGCTGCTCAGGCTCACCCCCCCCTCGCGTGAGGATTTTTCGCGAATCTTGGGCGAGGCAAGCCCGGAAATTCCCGCCGCAGATCATGCCGGATTATTCGCGCTGGCGGGAGCATCTCCTGGCCGTGCGCGCATGCTCTATGAAAAAAAAGCCCTCACGCTTTACCGTGAAATTCTGGCCGCCATGCAGCCCGGTGCAGGGGCGAGTCAGCGCGCCGGCCTGCTGCAGAAGCTCGCTGCCACCAAATCGCCCGAACAGCAGGAGGTTTTTTATTATTGCTGGCAAATCGCGATGGACAGGTTGCAGCTTGCCCCGCATCTTGACCATCTGACGGTGCTTGATGG
>CANHAG010000029.1 GCA_947458525.1 Rhodospirillaceae bacterium
TACGCTAATGCCGAGCAAAAAAATTCCTGCGAAAAAAGCAAAAAATTCCAGTTAAAGCAATTTCTGCTGAGCCAGAGATTCTGCCGTGTTGCGTAGCGCAGACGAAGACGACTCCTCAATCAGCTTCTCAAATAACTGACGCGTGGCCAGATCAGGAAAGGTCACATCGTTCAGTTTTGAAAAACATTGCTTTGCGATAGGTTCCGCCGGAATACCCTGCTGTAATTGCCCCATAACCCCTCCTTCAATTCACTTCAGTCTAAAGGATAAAGGTTAAAAAAACCTTAACGCCATCACGCCGTTAGCGGGTTTTTTACATCAGGGAAGATTTCACGCGGCGTGGGATTCTTCCGCCGGCTCTTCAAGTGTGGCCGAAGGTTTTGCCGCTTCGGCCTTGCTGACGATTTCCGCTTTCAGTGCGTCATATTCCTTGGAGGGAAAAGGAGAGTAGTTCAGATTTTTCAGCATTCCCGTCAGTTTGGTGAAAAATTCCTGCGCGGATTTACGGTCGGCAAAGTGATAATCGCGTTCAAGCAGCGAGGTCAGAAGATTAAAACTCTCCTTCTGCCGTTCGAGTGAAACAGACACATCCACCTTGTCATAGGCGTCCTGCTGCAGGTAGGTCATATCGAGCATCAGCGCTTTCTGGTAGGTGAGGTAATCTTCCATGCTCACCCCTTCCTCGCCGGTTACCTGCATCATACGGCCGATTTTATCGCCTTTTTGCAGTAATTCTTCCGCGCGTGTTACCTTCTTGTTCCAACCGGCTTCCATTTTTTCTTCAAACCAGCTGGCAAGCTGATCGCGGTAGCGCGACCATGAAAGCAGTGGATCAATCGCCGGATAAAACCGCTTATAGGCGCGGTCATAGCTGAGGCCAAGGAAGGTCTTGACCGTGCCGAGGGTGGATTGTGTCACCGGCTCCTCGAAATTTCCTCCGGCCGGTGAAACCGTGCCGATGAGTGTTAAACTCCCCGCGTCACCTTCTGGGGTTCTGATGATACCCGCGCGCTCGTAAAGCCCGCGAATCGCACTATCAAGATAGGCGGGGAATCCCTCTTCGCCGGGGATTTCCTCCATTCGCCCTGAGGTTTCGCGCATGGCCTGCGCCCAGCGCGAGGTGGAATCAGCAATCAGCAGCACATGGCACCCCATCTGCCGGTAATATTCTCCGAGTGTAATGCCGGTATAGATCGACGCCTCACGCGCCGCCACCGGCATGGAGGAGGTATTGCAGATGATGATGGTGCGATCCATGAGTGAGCCGCCAGTGCGCGGATCGCTCAGTTGCGGAAATTCACGTATCGTCTCCACTACCTCGCCCGCACGCTCGCCGCAGGCCACGACAATCACAATATCCACATCTGAATAGCGCGAGATGAGGTTTTGCAAAATCGTCTTACCCGCGCCGAACGGGCCGGGAATACAGGCCGTGCCCCCGCGCGCAACGGGGAAAAACGTGTCAATCATCCGCAGTGTGGTGATAAGCGGGGTTTCCGGAAACTCACGCGCGGCGCGGCGTGTTTTCAGCAGTGCCTCTGGCAGCGCGCGCCGCACTGGCCAGCGCTGTTCGAGGGTGACGGGGAGGCTCTCGCCCTTCTCGTTTTTCAGCGTGGCGATGGTGGCATCTACCGCGACATTGCCCGTATCAATCCGTTCAATTTTCCACCGCCCTTCAAGCGCGAGTGGTGCAAGGATTTTATGGTTCACCCGCCCTTCTTCCACCGTACCCAGCACATCCCCCGCCTGTAAAATCTCCCCCGCTTTGCGGGTAGGGGTGAAATGCCATTTATGGGTGCGGTCAAGTGCCGGAAACTGCACGCCGCGCGGCAGCAGGTAATCGAAATCATCCGCCAGTTTTTTGAGGGGATTCTGCAGCCCGTCATAAACCATGCCAAGCAGCCCCGGCCCGAGCGTGACTGAGAGCTGCTCGCCTGATTGAATGACGGGGTCGCCGATGCCGATGCCCGAGGTAGGCTCGAACACCTGCGCCTCTGCCGTGTCGCCGCGCACCCGCAGCACTTCGCCCATGATGCGTTCCTGCCGCCCATCTTTGGTGGGGGGCGGGAGGATATAGATCACCTCATTCTTGATAAGTTTTCCGGGTTTTCCGTCTGCCCCCTTTATACTGCGGATGCGCACCAGCGCGTCCTGCACGCCGATGATGCGGGCGGTAGCTTCGGGCGCGGCTTGCTTTGGTTCAGTGGCGGGTCTGGTCATTGAACACTCCTTCTGGTAGTGTTTTAAGTGCGTGATCAAGCAAAGTGGAAAACTGGGTTTTTGCGGCTTCAGGTTCATACCGCACCCAGCGTTCGACGAGATCCCAGCGCAGGGCGTAAATCACCACGGCTTCAAAATCGAACGTATGATGCAGCAGATGCTGTGGCAGCCGCCGCCACAGCCAGTCGAGCACGAGTTTTTCTACCGCGTAATAATTGCCAGCCCGGATCTGCCGGTCGGTTTCAATCACCCATGGGTACTGCCCGGCAAGCCCCATGCCCGGCTCCTGCCAGTGGCGGGCGATGCGGCCGGTGATATTGCCGAAATAAAGCCGCGCGGATTCGGCTTCACTGGGCGCTGCTTCTCCTGCCGCACGGCGGCGCTGGGCGGCAAGAATACTGCGTACCTCCATGCGCTCAATGATTATCTCGCGCAAGGTTTCAGAATCAATATCTGCAAGCAGGCGCAACACGTCAGTGCGGTATCTTTCCTCGGTGCGTTCCGGCCCGAGCCGCCTCCAGGCGAGAATATCTGCAATACGGGTGAAAAGCGCCCCGTCTTCGGGCGAGAGCATCGTCAGCCGCTTGCGAAAGGCCTGCCGCGACAGGGGCGTAAATTTTGCCTGAAACAGCGAGTCCTGCCCGGGCAGGCTTGCAAGCAAAGTATAATAGCTGCCGCCGTTCATATCAGCCTGCCGAACCATCAAGCAGCGCCTTAAAGCGCGGTTGCAGATGGGCAAGAATCGCCTCCGCCAGCGCTTCCGTAGTCAGGTGCAGCTGTAACTTACCCTCACGCGCTTCGATGAAAAGGCTGTTCGATTCCTCTGCACTTTCATGCAGCACCACGCGCTCTTTTGCCATGCGTCTGGCGATGGACTGCACTTTGGAAAGAAGCGGGTCGCTCTTATCAATCACGCCCGGCGGCAGGGTCACATGCACTGTTTCATCGTCGCTCAGGCCAAGATCCTGAATCGTCGCACCCGCCACAAGAAACAGCAGATTGCGGATGGTATTTGCATCCTCCATCGCATCACCGACCATGCGTTTCACATCTTCTGCGAAGCGGGCACTGAGGCGCTGATGAAACGCAAGCAGTGTGTCGCGGTAAGCAAGCTGCACCGCTTCCTCGGCAGATTTTTTCTCACGCTTAATCCGGTCTACCGCTTCATTGATTTTATGCGCCGCTTCACGCTCAGCCTCTGCCAGCATGGCGGCGGCTTTGGCTTCGGCCTCGGCGAGGATTTTTTTCGCCTGCTCGCGCCCGGCATTCACCCCGTCTTCGCGCAGTTTCGTGACAAGCTCAGCCACCCCTTGCGATTTCGGTGCGGGCGCGACGTGAGAGGCCTCAGCAGGCTTCGTTGCGCTTGCCATGTTAGCCCCCCGTCACCTGATTTATCAGCACGATGGCAAATACGAGCACGAACACAGCAAAGCCTTCAACAATCGCCGCCGGGGCAATGGAGATACCGAAAATTTCCGGCTTGGCTTTGGCGGCCTGAATCGCCGCCGCGCAGCAGCGCCCCTGATAGAACCCGGCAGTCAGCTGGGCGATGCCGGCAAACAGGCCGATCATGAAAATTGCGCCTGCATTTTCCGGCGTCAGCGGCACGTTGAGCGAGAACATGATCACAATACCGTAAATTACCTGCGAGGAGGGAATCACCGAAAGCCCGATGAATTTACCATAGCCGCCCTCGCTATCGACCATCGCGCCAATGGCGGCCTGACCCGCAATCGCGCAGCCAATGACCGAGCCGATGGCGCTGAGCGCCATGGCCGCGAACATGCCTCCGTAACCAAGGAGTGATACCAGATCCATCATGACAGCCTCTCTTTCCGGTGAAGCGGAGCAAAGGGGCGTCCTTCTGCCCCGAGGCTCCAGTTGAAAAATTCGATATAGTTAAGCCGCAGACCATGCACTACCCCGCCCATTAAAGCGAGGGTCAGATTAAGCCCATGCCCGACGAGTAGCACGATGAGCGCGAAGATCAAGCCAATGCCCGGCTGGCTTTCATGAATGCTTGCCGCAAGATCGTTAAAGGTCATGGCCAGCGATGCGCCCGCCAGACCCAGCGCAAACAGGCGCATATAGCTCATCACATCGCCAAAAAGCTTGGTAATGCCGGTTAGCGACAAAAACCCATCCGCCATGCGCTGCAGCAGGGTTTTCAAGCCCGTCACCTTACGGGCGCTCCCGCCGTAACCCACAAGCAGGGCGGCGGCGGCGAATAGCGCGTAAGCGAGGGTCGCAAGCGCCTCACCCCCCTGCCATAGAACAAGCGCGCCCATCATCCCCACCATCCAGCCCAGTGCAGCGATGCGGCGCGGGCGCGGGGCAGAGGAACATAGCATCATCCCATGTGCAATCAGCAGGTGCGCGCAGCCCACCAGAATCGAAATCACCAGCATGGTATTCACATCCCGCGGATCAAGAATGGCGACCGCAGCAAGCATACTTCCCGGCGGTGGCGCCATGCCGAAATAACTGCCGCAGGCCATGCCGTAAATCAGCGAAACCGCCACCAGCAGCACCAGAAGCGGGCGCATGGGGGCAAGCGAGGCTTTGCGCGAAAGTTTCTTCCACCCGAGCATAAGCGCAAGAATAAGCAGCAGCGCATAGCCCGCATCCGCCATAATCATGGCGAAAAAGCAGGGGAAGGAGAAAAACAGCACGCGGGAAGGATCCACCGTGCGGTAGCCGGGGGTCTGGTAAAACGCCACCAGTGCCTCGCCCCCCGCATAGGCCGGCGGGTTGGCAAGCAGGGTCGGTACCGTGTCCTGTTCCTCAGGCTCGGTAAATTCAATCGCCAGCCCGTTTGCTTCTGCAAATTTTGCCAGTGAATCTGCGGCCGAGGCGGGCGCCCAGCCCTCCAGCCAGAAGAACCTGTCCTCATCCTGCATTTGTCTTAAGGCGTGTTTGCGCGCCTGTTTATCCTGAAATTTCACCTGATGCGTACGCAAGAGGCCACGGTAGCGCGTCAGCCGCGTGCGCGTATCACGCAAAGTGTCGCGCTCAATTTCTGCCGCTTCACGCGCGCGCGCAAGTCGGTGAAGTGACTCTCCAAGCAAAATAGCGGGATAGGGCAGAAGCGCCGCCGCTGGCGCCTCTTTGGCGACGACAACGACGCGCGCCTCTTTTCCGTCCCGCCCCAGCTCCTGATAAATCAATTCCGGCGGAAGTGTTTCCACCACTTTCAGTGGCAGGTGATAGCCCCAGAGCCGGTAGCCGCCGAGCGCGACTGTTTCCGCATCTGAGATTTCACCAAAAGGCGTAAGGGTAGTGATTTTTTCTTCTAGCGCATCAATCTGATCGCTCACCTCGCGCAGCCGGTCGCGGGTGGTGAGTATTTCTTCAACCAGCGCTTCCACATCCACATCCTCAGTAAAGCGGGCGATGGGGCGTTTGGGGTGGGCATTTTCAAGATAGCGCAGGGCTTTGATGCCACGGGCAACGAGATCCGGCGGTGAGGTATCAGGAATCGCAGGCGCGCCCTCGCGGGTGATGATTTCCACCATCCCCAGCTCCTGCAAGCCCAGCACGGCTGCACCTTTGTCGCGCCAGCGGCCATAAAGGGTCATTTTCTGCATGGGGGCGATAGTCATGCCGCCACCTTGGCAGCTTGTGCCGCCTGCGCCGCACTGGCGGCGGATTGTTTTTTCTTGGCGAGCTTGGAACGCACCACCCCCGCACGCTCATTATCGGCCAGAAAAATCCCAATGCGGCGGATATTACTTTTCGCCTCCGGAATCAGCACATGTTCAAACAGATTCACGCGTTGGGTCACCCGCGTGACGGACTGGGCGAGTTTTTCCATCCGCTGGTCGCTGATGCGACGCTTGACCTCAAGCTCCAGCCGTTCGCGCATCACGGCCACATAACCATCCACCCAGTGCGGCACCACGAAATAAGAATACGGCGTCACCTCCACCGCAAAATTTTTCAGCACCGGCAGCCGCACGCCTACAATGTTTTCTTCTCCCACCTCGCACGTCTTCACCCGCACCAGTTCTTCCAGCGGAATCGGGCTATAGGCCAGCATGGGCAGGGTTTCCGTCACTTTTGCCTCACAGGCGCCAATGGCGGCGATGAGTTCCGCATGGGCGCGTTCTTCTCTGGTTTTTTCGGCCATGAGTTGGCGGCGCTTAAGATCAAGCGCTGGTAGGGATTGCCGGTAGAGCTTAAGCTGCCCCTTGACCTGGCTGAGCGTTGATTTGTTAAGCCGCAGCTTTGACATCCGCGCCTGCCTTTTCTTTCGGCGTTTGCTTAGGCAGGTATTTTTCAACCAGATCTTTTTTCATCAGGAGTTCTTCGGGCGAGAAACATTCCGCCATGGTCTGCCAGCACAGATCCAGCGCCTCCTCCAGTTTCAATACAACGGAGAGATTCATGAAGCGCTCGCGGAAAAGCGCGCCGAATGTGAGCAGCCGCTCGTCATATTCCGAAAGCTCAAACGCCATAGATTGCTTTTGCGCCGCATCCCGCGCGGCCGCATAAAACCGGATCATGGTGTTCATCACCGCCCCGTGATCTTCACGCGTTTCTTTGCCGATGACGTGCTGCTTCAGGCGCGAGAGCGAGCCGAACGGATCAATCACCCCGCCATGCAGATAAAACTGCCCCTCGGTAATATAGCCGGTATTGTCCGGCACGGGGTGGGTCACATCATCCCCCGGCATGGTGGTGACAGAAAGAATCGTCACCGAGCCCGCCCCCTGATAATCGCACGCCTTCTCGTAGCGCCGCGCCAGCTGCGAATAAAGATCGCCCGTATAGCCGCGCGCGGCCGGCACTTTTTCCATGGCGATGCCGACTTCTTTCAGCGCATCCGCAAAAGCGGTCATGTCGGTCAGCAGCACCAGCACGCGCTTGCCCTGATCCACCGCGAAACGCTCGGCCACGGCCAGTGCCATATCCGGCACGAGGAGGCGCTCAAGCACCGGGTCAGAGGCCTGATTCACAAACATCACCGTGCGGGCGATTACGCCGGCATCTTCAAAGGCGCGGCGGAAGAGATGCACGTCATCAAAAATCAGCCCCATACCGCCGAAAATCACAATATCCGCATCTGCCTCGATCGCAATGCGCGCCAGCAGCGCGTTATACGGCTCGCCCGCCACCGAGAAAATGGGGATTTTCTGGCTTTCAACCAGGCAATTAAACACATCAATCATCGGCAGATTGGTGCGGATCATTTTTGAGGCAAGCGAGCGCTTCATCGGGTTGACGGAAGGCGTGCCAATCATGGTTTTCGCATCATCATCAAGTGCTGGCCCACCATCTACCACCTGCCCGGCACCATTGAACACACGGCCAAGGATATTTTCAGAACAGGTGACACGCATGGCTTCGCCCAGAAAACTCACCATCGAGCGGGTAGAAATTCCCTTCGTGCCGCCATATACCTGAAGCGAAACCACGGCTTCTTCCATCTGGGTCACTTGCGCGAGGCGGGGGTTTTCGCCGTTGGCGTCATAGACCAGCGCCATATCCTCAAGTCGCGGGCGCACGCTGCCGGAAGTGGCCGGTGCGTTTTCAGCAAGCGGTGGCAGAGAAAGACGAAGAATATCGCCCACAATTTCGGTAATAGCGGTGTGGCGCAGCAGGCTTGCCATGGCTAGGCTGCCTTTTTGAGGGCGGCCTGCACCTCATCCGCCCGGTGCGCCACAAGCATGGCAACGGCGCTGGACGCAATGCGCGCCTGCGCCCCTTCCGAACGGCTGGTGAGCACAATCGGCACGCGCGCGCCGAGCACAATACCTGCGGAAATAGCATTGCTGCTGAGCACCATCTGCTTGGCGAGGATATTGCCCGCCTCAAGATCCGGCACCACGAAAATATCCGGGTCACCGGCAACTTCTGATACAATGCCCTTGCTCCTGGCCGCTTCCAGACTGAAGGCGTTATCATAGGCCAGTGGCCCATCCACAATGCCGTTCGCGATCTGCCCGCGCTTGGCCATGATGGTGAGTGCAGCCGCATTGATGGTTGATTTAATCGCGGGATTCACCGTCTCCACCGCCGAAAGAATCGCTACTTTCGGCATATCCTCCGGGCGGAAGACGCGGACGAGATCAATCGCATTCTGTACAATATCCTTCAAGGTGAGCAGGTCAGGGTAGATATTAATCGCAGCATCCGTCACCACGAAGGGTTTGTGGTAGCTCTCAATGGCCATGACGAACGCATGACTGATGCGCCGACCGGTACGCAACCCGCGATCGCGGTCAATTACCGCCTGCATCAGTTCATCCGTATGCAGCGCGCCTTTCATCAGCGCCCCGGCTTCGGCCATGCGGCAAAGTTCCACCGCGCGCTCGGCGGCGGCGTGGCTGTGGGGTACATTCTCAATTCTTAAGCCTTTGATGTCGATATTATTTTCTTTGGCCGTGCGTTCAATCTTCGCTTTAGGGCCAACCAGAATCGGGTCAATGAGCTTGTAATTTGCCGACTCCACCGCACCCACCAGCGCATCTTTACTACAGGGATGCACCACCGCCATTTTCACTGCAGGTAGCCCGCGGCAGATTTCGAGCAGCTGGCGAACCCGCTCCTCCGCCTTGGGGGCGTTCGACGATACGGGCATGTCCATGAAACTCTCCTAACTGTTCGATTTTCTGGAAGACACCACCGTGGGCACGGGGCGGGATTGTTTTTTTGGTCCGCCATGCTTCATCGCGAATTCCACAATTTTCGGCACCACCAGTTTGCGGAAGCGTGAGCCGTTGAAAATTCCGTAATGTCCGGCGCCTTCAACGAGCAGGTATTCTTTGCAGTCATCCGGCACATTCGGGGTTAACTCGAGCATGGCCTTTGTCTGGCCGAGGCCGCAAATATCATCTTTCTCGCCTTCCACCGCAAAAAGCGCGGTGTTTTTGATCGCGGCCGGGTTGACCTTGCGCCCCCGCGAGATCAGCTTGCCACGCGGCAGCAGCCGCTCCTGAAACACTGCGCGGATGGTCTGCATGTAAAACTCGGCAGTCAGATCGATCACCGCGTTATATTCATCATAAAATTTGGCGATTTTCTCGGCTTCCTCGAAATCCCCTTCGACGTAGTTCTTAATCGCATCCATACCCGA
>CANHAG010000030.1 GCA_947458525.1 Rhodospirillaceae bacterium
CTACCCTGCAACTGGCCTGTTATCTGCTCTCTAACAGCTTGCTTGCGCTATCGTCGCGCAACCAGATTACCGAAGCAGGCATGGGGAAAGAGGCCATGGAGGGGCTGGAGGATGCTGCCGCACGCATCATCGCCGCGCAGCCGGAGCAGATGAAAGCGTTACTCACCCAAAATATCAGCCAGTTTCTGGCGAAAGAAAAGGGGATTACCCAGACGCAGCAGGAAATCAGCGCCGCGATCTATCAGCGCCTGGCGCGCTCACAGGCTGCTGCTGCGCCGCAGGGCTTCGCTGCGCGGGAAAAAGCCCAGACAGAGACGTTACGCATGACGCGCTAATCGGTGATCTGCAGAGAAAATATGCTTTGCGGCTTGCCATATTCCTGCGGGGGCGGCTCCAGTTTTTGTTCTAATCCTTCTGTCAGCCGCCGTAAAATCGCAGCGATCACGGCTTCCGGATCAGCATCCGCCCCTGCCATGCGGTGCTCAATGCGTTTGCGGTATGGGTCACGCTCAGCCGGAATCCTGAGCGCCGCATAGCGGTTATTGACACCCCAGCAGAAACTGCGCGGCACATGGTCTTTATCTTCAAACCGCGCCAGAGAGTGCGGGTGCGGACAGAAAATTGCCATATCCTCCGCCATGCCCTGAAGTAACCCGCCGAGTGAGTATTTCAGCGCGCCACTCATCGTATCTTCCAGTTTGTGATAGAGATATTCCCCCGCCGCGTTTTCAAGATGTACGTGAATATGCAGGCCGCTCGATGGTTCATCAGGAAATGGGCGGGCAGCAAAGCTGCAAGAGACACCGCGCGTGCGCGCTTCGTCTTCCACTGCTTGTTTTGCGGCGGCGAGATTTGCGGCGAGTTGCGTGGGCGAAACAGGCGGGAAAATCAGTTCATACTGATGGGTGCCGCGTTCTTTTTCAATACGCTCAAACGGAGCGCCCGCCGCATCCATCACTAGCGAAACCGCGCGCCAGAATGGCTCAACCTGATCTGGCGCGAGGGTCACGTAGCATTCAAGCTCCGCGCCCATCACGGGCACGGCACCAAACGCCCGGCGCAAGCCCGACTCCAGCGCTTCAATAGTAGTACTAGGCCACGAGGGCACTATTCAACCACTCCACAAGTTGCGATTTCGGCAGCGACCCGACTTTGGTGGCAACCGGCTTACCGCCCTTGAACAGAATGAGGGTGGGGATGCCGCGCACGCCATATTTCTGCGGCGATTCCGGGTTCTGGTCGATATTGACTTTCGCAACCGTCAGCGACCCGGCCATTTCCTTGGCTACTTCATCGAGAATTGGCGAAAGCTGTTTGCACGGCCCGCACCATTCCGCCCAGAAATCCACCAGCACGGGCATACCGTCGCCCGCCCCTACGGCGCTGTCGAACTCGTCATCCGAAATATGTTTCGTGGCCATAGATCCCCCGTTGTTTTTTGATGATTATATATACCGTATTTACGCTATGCTTCAGCGAGCCATCCGTCAAGACGCTTCGCGCGGCTGGTTCCATTCCAGTGTTGCTAATCCGTCCTCGAGCCAGTCAAGCCGCGGCAGGGATGTCCAAAGCAGTGCCGGGCGGATGATGTTGTCAGGATATCTGCGGCTAAGCAGCTGCTGATAGGCCTTCATCTGCCAGAGATACGCCTCAGGAATTTCGGTTCGAAGCGGCGGATACAGGGCGGTTTTATAGTCAAGGATGACAATCTGATTCCCCGTCATCACCAATCGGTCGATCTGACCGTGGAAACGTTGCGGCACCCCTTCCACCTCGATCATCCCGGTGATGGCGATTTCGTTATAGCCCTTTTCCTGCCAGATCCAGCGTAGCTCAGGCTCAGCAAGCAGTTGCTCCATCTGCGCGGCAGTGTCAGCAAGGGTGGGCGCGTCCCACTCCGGCGCAAGGCGGGTAAGCAGGGCGCGGCGCGCCTCAGCTGTGGCCAGTGCCGGCGCAAATTCCAGCCAGCGGTGCAGAATGACCCCGCGCTGCTGCGCGCCGGATTCGCGCTGCTGATAAAGCGTCAGCTCCTGCTCCATCATGCGCGAGGGCGAGAAGGTTTTCGGGCGGGTTTCTAACGGCGCTGGCTCTAGTGCCCAGTGCGGCAGGGGTGGCAATACGGGTGCGACCGGAATTTCAGTAACAACCGGCCTGATTTGCGGTGTAGCCAGAATGCGCGTGCCTGCTTCCTCCACCACCTTCTCATGCCCTGCCATGATTTCCTGCAGCAGATGATACCAGCTTTCCCGGCTCAGCCCTCTGGTGGGGGCGGCGGCGGTGATATAAAGCTCATCCGCCGCGCGGGTCAGCGCAACATAAAGCAGACGCTTATGCTCGCGCAGCATGGCATCTTTGCGCACTTCTTTTGCGGCAGTGAGAAGCGGCGCGCGCAGTGCTTCTTCTGATAACCCCACCAGCGGCAAGGCGATATCTTCACGTTCAAAACTCATTTCCTTCTGCGTGGTTGGCACGCGCGTGGTCTCGGCCAGAAAGACCACCGGCGCTTCCAGCCCCTTCGCCCCATGCACGGTGAGAATACGCAGCATGCCGCCGGCCGCATCGCCGCCGGATTCGCGCTTGATCTCCCGCCCCTCGCGCGCGAGCATCTGCTCATACGCAAACAGGCTGACTTCTTCACCAGCGGCAGCGGCGTGGCTTAACAATTCATCCAGCACCTCATGCACTTCATGGCTGAAGCGGCGGGCGAAGGCGCGGCGGGCTCCTTCAGCATCCAGCAACCAGGAGAGAAATGCGTAAGGTGTTGTGCCCTCCGCCATGCGCCGCCAGCGGGCAAGGGTCGCGGCAAATGGGTGCGGCGTAAGGCGCTGCCAGAGGCTCTCGCCCTCTGCCCTGCCATGCGCCAGTGCGCACAGCTCCTCTTCTGTCAGATTGCCAAGGGGCGAGCGCAGTATCTGCGCCAGCGCCAGATCATCCTCAGGTGAGGTAAACACACGCATCAGTGCCATGAGGTCGGTCACCGCCAGATGGGTGGAAAGTGCCAGCCGGTCGATGCCCGCTACCGGAATATTCTGCGCTTCCAGCGCGCGGATGAGCAGCGGCATCATCGGCCTGCGCCGCTCAACCAGAATCAGGATATCCGCCGGCGTCACCGGCCTGCCGCGTGCGGGCAGCGGGCGCGCCTCATCCAGCCAGCCGCGAATGGTGCCAGCGATTTTTTCCGCCAGCATTTCTTCTGCCCGCGTGCCGTCTGTATAATGTTCGGGAATCTGATAGGCTTCCAACTTCGCCGCTTCCGGGGGGTTAATCACCGGCCAGAGCTCTACCCTGCCCGCCTGCCCTTGCCGGTTCAGCAGATGCGCCACCGCCTCACCCCCCATGGCCGGGTGCGCCGAAACCGCCTCCGCCAGCATCAGGATGGGCGCGCTCGAGCGGTAGGAGGTAGAAAGTGTCTGCACCGCCAACGGCGATGGCGCAGCGCGAAGCACCGCCAGCATTTCACCCCGCACGCGCGAAAATTCATCGGGCGCGGCACCCTGAAAACTATAGATGGATTGTTTTTCATCCCCCACCACCATCAGGCTGCGGGCGGCGCCTTCGGGCGTTGGGGCAAGCAGCAGCTCACCAGCAAGAGCGGTAACGATATGCCACTGCGCGGCGCTGGTATCCTGCGCTTCATCAAGCAATACATGATCAATACGGTAATCAAGCCTGCTTAACACCCAGGGCAGAAGCACCGGGTCATTCACCAGCATTTCAACTTTCCGGGTTAAATCCTCATATTCCACAAGGCCAAGCTGCTCTTTGGCTTCGGCATAAAGCGCGAGCAATGCGCGGGCGATCACGCCCATATGGAATGATTCCTCACGGCAGGCATGGTTCGCCCGCGCCTGATCATTGGCCAGCACCCGCGCCTGCTCGCGCTCAAGCGTCAGGGTGAGGGGATGTTCCGGCCCGTAAGGGCGAACAGGCAATAGCTTCGTGCGCGGGGTGCCCTCTTTTGTCAGCCAGATGGCGCGGTAATGATCGGCTTCAGCAATCCGCTTTGCTTCAGGCAGGGTAAGCCAGCCTGCCCATGCCTCTGCCCGGGCGCGAAAACTGGGTGAACCTTCACGGCAGAGAAATGCCACCACCTCACGCAGCGCCGCCTCATGCTCTGGCGGAAGTTCCAGCGCAAGGGCGCGGTCAAAATCCTCAAGCGACCAGCTGGCAGAAACCGCATCCCCAAATACCAATGCTCGCAGCGCGGCTTCATCCTCAACTTCCAGCAGGGGCAGAAACCGGCGCGGCTGGCTGAGGATATGGTGGCACCAGTCTTCAAGCCGCGCGTCGGTCACGCGCTCCGCCACCACGCGCAGCGAGGCAGCGATGGCAGGTTTCTTCACCTCATCCGCACGGTAAAGCCTGCGTATAGCGCGGGAGGCGAGCTCACCCGCCTCATGATCCTCGATCAGCCGCATATGGGGCGAAAGCCCCGCTTCCATCGGAAAACTGCGCAAAAGCTGCTGGCAGAACCCGTGCAGGGTGGTGATGGTCATGCCCCCGGCGGCACTATCCAGCACCAGCGGATAAAGCTTGGGCGCGCGGGCAAGCTGTGCTGCGCTCGGCGCTTCGCCGAGCATTTCCGTAAGCGCCGCCTTGCACCCCGCCCCATCACTCATCCATAATCTGGCCAGAAGCGCTAAAATGCGCGACCGCATTTCGGCTGCCGCCGCGTTGGTATAGGTCAGGCAGAGAATATGCTCAGGTCTTGCCCCATCTGCCAGAAGCCGCACCACGCGGCGGGCGAGCACATACGTCTTACCGGAACCGGCATTGGCCGTAATCCACGAAGAATGCTTATAATTCAACGCATATTCACTGTTTTTTGAATGAATATTCATTAAATGAACTGCCGCTCTGCACCATGTTAAAAGAAAATTAACGATCTTGGTTTAGAATAGAAAATGAAGGAGCAAGCACTACCATGCGGCCAAGTCCTCGGCAAGCAAAGCAACCGAAACAGCAGACGCTGTTTCTTCCCGGCGTGTTCAACGAAACACTGACGCTGCTATTTGACGCCCACCATTATTTCCAGTCGCGCGGGGCGGAGGAGCAGTCGAGCATCCCGCCCGACCAGCGCCCGCTTTATGCGGCGGAAATGTCGCGCATCACCCTGCGACTGACGAGTGTCATGGCATGGATTATGGTGCGCAAAGCCATTTTCTCAGGCAAAATAGACGAAGAACAGGCAAGTGAAAAATACCGCTTCACGGCGGAGGAATTCTGCCTTGCCCCCAAACCGGCGGATATTGACGATCTGCCTTACTATATCAACTACCTCTCCGACCGTTCGCGCGATCTCTATACGCGCATTGCACGGCTCGACGCTCAGGCCTACGGCAAGCGGCACTGACGCAGAGTTGGTCTGAAGGAATCTGGGCACATGGTCGCGCCCTACCCCCGCGCTTTATCCGCCGGGTAGACGCCAAGTACATTCACCCGCTGGGTAAAAAACCCGAGCTCTTCAATGGCCAGTTGCACGCGGCGTTCGCGCGGGTGGCCTTCAAAGGTCATGAAAAACTGCGCCGTGCCCTGCGCCCCGCCGCGAATATAGCTTTCCAGCTTCACCATATTCACCTGATTGGTCGCAAAACCGCCCAGCGCCTTATAGAGAGCCGAGGGGATATTGCGCAGCGTGAAAAACAGGCTGGTAAGGACTTTTCCTGCCTCCGGGTCAGGGTCCACCGGCTCGCTCGCCATGACGACAAACAGGGTTTCGTTATCCTCTGCGTCCTGAATGTTATCGGCAAGCAGGGTCAGGCCGTAAAGCTCCCCCGCCAGACGCGAGCAGATGGCGGCCTTACTCTTATCGCCCCATCCGGCCACATCTTTTGCGGCCGTAGCGGTGTTATTGTGAATATGGGTCGCCAGCTGATGTTCGCGGATGAAGCTGCGGCATTGCAGAAGCCCCTGATGGTGTGAATAGGCATGTTTCACATCGGCAAGTGTTGCGCCCGGCACGCCGTAAAGCCCGTGCTCCACTTTCTGAAAATGCTCGGCCACAATATGCAGATTCGTGCGCGGCAAGAGATTATGAATCTCCGCCACCCGCCCGGCCTGCGAATTCTCAATCGGCACCATGGCGTATTTCGCCTTGCCTTCTGCCACGGCTGCAAACGTGTCCTCAAACGAAGCGCAAGGAAGGGTCTGCATATAGGGATAGTTCTGACGGCAGGCGAGGTCAGCATTTGCGCCCTCCACCCCCATGAACGCAATGGTATGTTCATGCTCGATTGGACTGGACATTTGACGCGCCTCTTTCTAGATATACCGCGGATTTCCTAGTGCAATGGCGCGAAAGGCGCAAGGGATTATGAGCAAGGCTGCAGTAAAACAAAAAACACATGATTCGGGCGCATGGTCGCCAGAGAGCTGGCGGGCAAAACCCATCCGCCAGCAGCCCGACTATGAAGATAAGGAAGGGCTGGCGCGGGTGGAACGCGGGCTTACTGCCCTGCCCCCGCTTGTGACGCCGGAAGAAATCCGCCGCCTGCGCGGTGAGCTGTCGCACGCCGTCACGGGGGAGGCGTTCCTGCTTCAGGGGGGCGATTGCGCCGAGAGCTTTGCTGAATTTTCAGAAGCAAATCTCTCGAGTTTCTTCCGCGTGCTGATTCAGATGACGATTGCGCTGATGTATGGGGCGGGATCGCCCGTCATTAAAGTCGGGCGCATTGCCGGGCAATTTTCCAAGCCTCGATCGGACGCGACGGAAAAAAAGAATGGTGAAGAACTGCCAAGCTACCGCGGCGATATGGTAAACGCCATGGAGTTCGAGGCTGACGCGCGCCGTGCGGATCCGGAGCGGCTCAACCATGTTTATTATCAATCCGCCGCCACCATGAATTTTCTTCGCGCGCTGGCGCGTTCCGGTTACGCTGCGCTTGATAAGGTGGCCAAGTGGAATATGGATTTCGTCGCCGACTCACCGCAGGGCAAACATTTTGCAGGCGTGGTGGAGCGTATCAATGACTGCCTCGATTTCATCACCGCCACCGGTCTTAAGCTGGATGCGATGGAAGAACTGGCCGAAGCGCGTTTTTACAGCTCGCACGAGGCGCTGCTTCTGGGCTATGAATCCGGCCTCACGCGGCAGGATAAAGAGACGGGAGAATATTATGTCGGCTCCGCCCATATGCTCTGGATTGGTGATCGCACCCGCCATCCGGATGAAGCGCATGTGGAATTCTTGCGCGGGGTAGTGAACCCGGTAGGCTGCAAAGTCGGCCCGAGCATGACGTCGGAGGATCTGATTCGCCTGTGCGATGCGCTCAACCCCGAAAATCTACCGGGGCGGCTCACCTTTATTTCGCGCATGGGGTATCAGAAGGTGGAGGAATTTCTGCCGAAGCTGGTGCGGCTGTTAAAAGCGGAAGGCCGCAATGTGGTGTGGAGCTGCGACCCTATGCATGGCAACACCATCAAATCGCCCAGCGGTTACAAGACACGAAAATTCACCGACATCCTCACCGAGGTGCGGAAGTTTTTTGCCATCCATCAGGCCGAAGGCACGCATGGTTCGGGTGTGCATTTTGAAATGACAGGGCAAGATGTCACCGAGTGTCTGGGCGGCGCACAGGCAATTTCGGAACTGGATCTTTCCAACCGCTATCACACGCACTGCGATCCGCGACTCAATGCATCGCAATCGCTCGAGCTCGCCTTTCTGATTGCCGAGCAATTGAAGAAAGCGAAGTAGCGCATACTGCGCGCGCGAAAACTTCCCGAGTGATTTTTGCTTGTTGCGTGCGTGCAACAAAATTTTCCCGCGCAGAAAATTCATGAGTGATTTTAGAAAAATCGACGCACATTCATAGAATTTTAACCATCCCCGGGTTATAAGGGAGGTGTTGTTAACTTTTTATTTGGAGGATACTATGGCTGCTAAGAAAAAAGCTACGAAGAAGAAAACCGTTGCTAAAAAAGCTGCAACGAAAGTTGTGAAGTCGAAAAAGAAGCCTGCAAAAAAGAAGTAGTTCTTCTTTGAACAGATTCGGAAAAGGGCGCCGCAAGGCGCCCTTTTTTTATTATTCATAAGAGTTGTATCCATCATAAACTGCGACTATATGTCCTCTCATGTCGCTGACGCGCCGGGAATTCGTAACGCAGGCCATGGCAGGAGTTGCCGTGGTGGCTGTGTCATTTCCTGTGCAGGCGGCAGCGAAATTCACCCCAGCGCCGGAGTCTGCCATGGCTTTTACCCTTTCCCCTCTTCCTTATGCGAAAACAGCACTTGAGCCTTTTATGTCTGCCCAGACCTTCGATTTTCACCATGGCAAGCATCATCAGGCCTATGTCACCAACCTCAATAAACTGATTGAGGGAACGGACTATGCAAATAAAACACTCGAAGAAATCATCCTCGCTTCCTCAGGCGACGCGGCCAAGGCAGGAATCTTCAATAATGCTGCTCAGGTGTGGAACCATACGTTTTTCTGGAACTCCATGAAGCCCGCAGGCGGAGGCAAGCCTACCGGCGCGCTGGCAGCGGCGATTGAAAAAGATTTTGGCAGCTTCGAGAAATTCGTCGAGGAATTCAAAACCGCCGGTGCCACACAGTTCGGCTCGGGCTGGGCGTGGCTGGTGCTGGATAATGGCAAACTCAAAGTCACCAAAACCGCCAATGCTGAAACGCCGATGACCAAAGGCCAGATCGCGCTTCTGACCATTGATGTGTGGGAGCATGCGTATTATCTCGACTACCAGAATCGCCGGCCGGATTTTATCGCCACGTTCCTTGATAAACTCGCCAACTGGGAATTTGCCGCCAGCAATTACGACACCGCCCTCACCAAACAGGCGGCATAGCTGGAACATTCTTACGCGTCGTCATTGCGCTCAGTGATCCGCGTATAGCTGGTCTCAATCACCGTAGCATTCTTCTGCGTGCCGGGATTCTCGCCCGGGCGGGGATTGATAATCTGTTTGCGCACGAGCCACGCCCAAAGATACATGCCGGCAGAGAAAATCAGCGCTGCGCCAAAGATAAAAATCAGCAAAAAGGCCGAAAACCAGATGGCCGCCACCAGAAATACCACCAGCACCAGTAACCAGAGCAGTGAGAAATTTTTTTTCAGCATCACACACTGCCAAAGGAACGCGCAAGGCTGCCAGCGATCATATACCAGCCATCTACCAGCACGAAGAAAATAAGCTTGAAGGGAAGCGAAATCACCACTGGCGGCAGCATCATCATGCCCATTGCCATGAGAATAGAAGCCACCAGCATATCAATAATGAGGAATGGAATGAAAATC
>CANHAG010000031.1 GCA_947458525.1 Rhodospirillaceae bacterium
CTTGAAAATGAAATCACCTATGGCTGGCAGTTTGAGGTGCCAGAAGGCGAGCATCTCGTGCCCATCGGCAAGGCGGCGGTGAAGCGGCCGGGAACGGACGTGACGATTGTCGCCTTTTCCATCTGCGTGAAATATGCGCTGGAAGCGGCCGAGCGTCTGGCGGCCGAAGGCATCAGCGCCGAAGTGATTGACCTACGCACCCTGCGCCCGCTTGATAAACAAACCATCATAGATTCGGTGCGTAAAACCCACCGCCTGATTTCGGTGGAAGAAGGCTGGCCGGTGGCGGGGATTGGTTCGGAAATCGCTGCGATTGCGATGGAGGAATGTTTTGACGATCTGGACGCACCGATGGTGCGCGTTACGGGTAAAGACGTGCCTCTGCCTTATGCCGCGAATCTTGAAAAACTGGCCCTGCCAAAAACCGACGATGTGGTGGAAGCCGCGCGCGGCCTGATCCACCCCCACGCCTTTGCCGCCTGAAGGAGATTGTGATGCGCCATCCGAAAATTCTTCGTCATTGCGAGCGCCAGCGACTCGTAGCGAAGCGAAGAGAGGCGAAGCCAACCAATCCAGCTTGCTCAAGAAACTGGATTGCTTCGTCGTTAACACTTCTCGTAATGACGACCATGATGTGCATGGCTTCGCCAGCGCTTGCGGGTGAGCATCCGTCTATCCGCACCGTCAGCGTGACCGGAGAAGCCGAGCGCAGGGTCGCGCCCGATCAGGCTCAGATGCGCGTCAATCTCAACGCCATGAATGCCAAACTTGCAACCGCGCGGGCGGAGCATAATAAAAAACTGCAAAAACTGATGGCGATAGCAAAAGACCTCGGCATCCCTGAGAATAAATTACGCACCGAAAGCGCCAGCATGACGCCGGTCTATCGCTGGAACAATAACAATGTCACGGGTCAAAGTACGCGCACGCTCGAGGGCTACCGCGTGCAGACCATCGTCACCATTACCATCAGTGACCTTGCCAAGGTGGGTGAGGTGATGGATCAGGTCATGGGGGCGGGGTTCGAAAAAGGCGCCAACGCCGAATGGGGTGATTTGATTTCGATGCAATATGACATCGCCAACCCAAACAAGGTGCGCGAAGATTTACTCGCTGCGGCCATTGAAAACGCCAAGTCTAAAGCCGCGCGGATGGCGGCCGCCTCGGGCGATCGCCTCGGCCCCGTCTGGCGGATGCAGGAGGGCACTACGCCCGATTTTACTCCCCGACCATTCCCGATGATTGGCATGCGCGCGGCGGTTGCGGATAGCGCCGCGGTTGCCCCACCCGCCGGTGAAACGGCGCTGACCAGCACCGTCAGCGTGACTTATGAACTCAAATAACGAGAACCGACAAAAGGAAAAAAACGATGCCGATAGAAATTCTGATGCCCGCACTCTCGCCGACCATGACGGAAGGCAACCTCGCCAAATGGACGAAGAAGGAGGGCGACAAGGTCAAGCCCGGCGAGGTCATCGCTGAGATTGAAACCGATAAGGCGACGATGGAAGTCGAAGCGGTGGATGAAGGCATTATTGGCAAAATCGTCGTCGCCGCCGGCACGGAAGCGGTGAAGGTGAATGACGTTATCGCCCTGCTGCTTGAGGCGGGCGAAGATAAAAAAGCCCTCGCAAACTGGAAGCCGAAAGCTGCCCCGGGTGCGGCAGCCAGTGAAGCGAAAGCTGCGCCTCTTACATCCCCACCGCCTGCGGGGGGGAATGAGGGGGGGAAAGCGCCCGTGGCATCGGTTGCCCCTAGCGCCCCGGCACTTGCTCCCAAAGCTCCGGTCGCGCCCGCCGCACCCATCGCCGCACCCCGCGCCTCGGGCGAGCGCGTGGCGGCGAGCCCGCTTGCTAAGCGTATCGCCAAACAGCGCGGGATTAATCTTTCGAATGTGATTGGTTCCGGCCCCAAGGGTCGCATCACTAAAATTGATGTCGAACAGGCGCAATCCGGCGGTGGCGGGCAGATTCGCCGCCACCCGACGGAGTTTGTGCAGGTTCCCAATACCAGTATGCGTAAGGTGATCGCCAAGCGCCTGCAGGAATCAAAACAGACCGTGCCGCATTTTTATCTGACGGTCGAAGTTGAAATTGACGCGCTGATGGAAGCGCGCCAGCAGCTCAATGAATACGCCACCGCGCAAGCCGGAAAAGACGGTAAACCGCCCTATAAACTCTCGGTCAATGATATGGTCATCAAGGCCGTGGCGCTGGCGCTGCGCGATAAACCAAGCTGCAACGCCTCATGGTATGATGACGCGATCATTCAATATAACAACGTGGATATTTCGGTGGCGGTCGCAACCGATGGCGGCCTTATTACCCCCATCATCCGCAATGCTGATCAGAAATCCCTGCCGCAGATTTCAAATGAAATGAAAGAACTCGCCAAGCGCGCACGCGAAAATAAATTGAAGCCCGAGGAATTTCAGGGCGGCGGTTTCTCCATCTCCAATCTGGGTATGTATGGCGTGAAGACGTTTCAGGCCATTATCAACCCGCCGCAGGCCTGTATTCTTGCCGTCGGCGCTGGCGAAGAAGTGGTGCGGGTGCGCGAGGGTTCGGTGGTCGCTGTGAATGTGATGAGCCTGACGCTCTCGGTAGATCACCGCGCGGTAGACGGGGCACTGGGTGCGGAATATCTGCAGGCGCTCAAACGTTACATTGAACAGCCCGTGCTGATGTTTGTCTAATGGCAGAATATATCTGCAGCGCATGCGGATATGAGGGAAATGCCAGACGCCGCAAACGCGGCAGCGCGGCACTGGAATGGGCGCTGTGGTTGGTGCTTCTGTTCCCGGGTCCGCCTTACAGCATCTGGCGGCGGGTAGGGGTGAGTAAAGAGTGCCCGCATTGCCACAAAGAAACGATCGTGAGGCTGAATTCGGGCGAGGGATGGGCGGTTAAGAAGCGGATGGACAGGGAGCTCGGGCTTGTGGCGGAATCTCTTAATCAACCTTCCAACAGTGCCGTGCGGCAGTTTGAGGAGATAAAAACGAAAAAACCGGTGAATCCGGATCAGTGGTGAAGTATTGACGAAGGGCGTGTGCCCGATTGATGAATCTATAAGGAGTATGCGATGAGCGAACAATTTGATGTGGTGATTATCGGTGGTGGGCCGGGTGGCTATGTGGCGGCGATTCGTGCCGCGCAGCTGGGGATGAAAACGGCGCTTGTCGAGCGCGAGCATCTGGGGGGCATTTGCCTTAACTGGGGCTGTATTCCCACCAAAGCTTTGCTGCGCTCCTCGGAAATTTACCACACGCTGCAGCATCTGGACGCTTATGGAATGAGCGCCAAGGGTATCAGTTTTGACCTGAAAAAAATCGTCGCCCGTTCGCGCGATGTTTCCGCCCAGCTTACCAAGGGCATCGGGTTTTTGATGAAGAAACATAAAGTCACCGTGTTTGACGGGGCAGGCGCACTCGCCGGCCGCGGCAAGGTAAGCGTGACGAAGGATAAGAAACATGTCGCAGCACTGGAAGCCAAACATATCATCATTGCCACCGGTGCGCGGGCGCGGGTGCTGCCGGGGCTTGAGCCTGACGGAAAACTGATCCTGACCTATAAGGAAGCGATGGTGCCGACGACCATGCCCAAATCCCTGCTGGTGGTCGGTTCAGGCGCGATTGGAATTGAGTTTGCGAGTTTCTACCGCACGTTCGGCGTTGAGGTCACAGTGGTGGAGGTGCAGGACCGGATTCTGCCGGTGGAGGATGAAGAAATCTCCAAACTTGCCCATAAATCTTTTGAGGGTGAGGGCATGAAAATCCGCACCGCGACGACCGTAAAAGCACTCAAGAAAAGCGCGAATAGCGTGACTGCGACGCTCGAGACGAAGGACGGTAAGAAAGAGACACTCACCGTTGACCGGGTGATTATGGCGGTGGGGATTGTGGGCAACACCGAAGGGCTGGGGCTTGAGGGCACGAAAGTGAAAATCGAGCGCGGCCAGATCGTGATTGATGGCATGTGCCGCACCCATGAGCCGGGGGTCTATGCGATTGGCGACGTGGCGGGCGCGCCCTGGCTTGCCCATAAAGCCAGCCATGAGGGCGTGATCTGCGTGGAGGCGATTGCGGGGCATCACCCGCACCCCATGGCGCGCGAGCAGATTCCGGGCTGCACCTATTGCCGCCCGCAGATTGCTTCTGTGGGGCTCACCGAAAAAGCAGCGAAGGAAAAAGGGCTTGAGGTGAAAGTCGGCCGGTTTCCCTTCCACGGCAACGGCAAGGCCATTGCGCTGGGCGAACCGCAGGGGCTCATCAAAACCGTGTTCAATGCCAAAACGGGAGAGCTGCTTGGCGCCCATATGATCGGGGCGGAAGTGACGGAGCTGATTCAGGGCTATGTTATCGGCATGACGCTTGAGGCGACCGAGGCCGAGCTGATGCACACCATCTTCCCGCATCCGACCTTGAGCGAGATGATGCATGAGTCGGTGCTCGATGCGTTTGGCCGTGCGCTGCATATCTAAGCACTGTAAGTAAAAAATCGAAAAAAGACCCCTTTCACGGAATTCATTTTCTGGTGGATAAGATGCGGCTGTAGCTGGAAAAAGGATTGTTTTTTTGATAAACATCCATTCAGTTTTCTTTGTACAGGGGTTCAGAAAATGCCAAGAACAAGCTCAAAAACCGCAAGAAAAACAGACCTTATCCACGCCGCGCTTGATTCAATCGCCAAGCGCGGGCTGATGGAAACCACCATCACCCATATTGCCAAAGGTGCGGGCATGAGCCGCGGCATCATCAATTTTTATTTTACCAGTAAGGAGATGATGCAGCGCGAGACGCTGAAATTTCTGATCGACGAATATGAATCCATCTGGGAAGCCGCGCTGCAGGAGGCCGGAGAAGATGGCCGCCGCCGGCTGGCAGCCCTCGTACAGGTGCATTTTGACAAGAAGCTTTGCTCGGCGCGCAGGCTCAACGTGATGTCGGCATTCTGGGGGCACGCGGCGACGCAGGCCAGCTACCGTAATCAGCTGGAAGCGGCAGATCTCAAGCTCGAAACCGCGCTCACGGAAGCCCTCGCCCATCTTAACGGCTCTCCGCTTGAAGAAGCGCGGCGCCATGCGCGTCAGCTCCATGCGCTGATCCGCGGATTGTGGCTTGCCTTCATGCTCAACCCTCAGGCAGTCGCGCGCGAGGCGCTGGCGGCTGAGTGTTTCTCGTTTGTAGATCGGCTCTCGGGCGCACCGGTGCGGGTGATTGCACCGGCCAATTTAAGTGTGGTGGCGCCGGAAAAACCCGCGCGACCCAAGGCCTTGAAAAAAACCAGACCGGAGGCGGTAAAGAAAAAGACCGAAGCGCCAGCGCAGATGGATATTGAGGATCTCTTTGCCGTGCGGCGCTGACAGCACCGGCACAAAACGGGCTGTTTTTTCTTTATCATCTTGCTCATCTGCGGGGCGCTCGCCCCGGCCATTGATGCCTTTTTGGTGTACTGCGACAACATTCCATGGCATAATCTTCCCGATAACAAAGGGTATGCGCTTGAATTCTTGCGTTTGCTCAATCGCAGTGCAAGGCTGATACATTAAGAATCAGGAGACTTTTTCTGGTGTCACCATCGCAGCATCATGCAAGGTTAGCCTCTTGCAGCAGTCTTTCCAGTCCTGCGACCGCCCTCTACCCGCATGTACTATCACGCCTTGGGATTGGTGTGTTATGTGTGCAGCTGGCGCTCGCGCCCTTTGCTGCGGCGGCACAGACAGGCGCAGCGTCCGCCGCGGTGGCTCAGCAGGAGCTGGTATATAGCGATAAACTCGCCATTCTGGAGGCGGTTGATACAGGCAATTCTGCCCGGTTGCAGCAGTATATTCAAACCATCCGCCTCAATCACCCTTTAGGCCATAACACTGAATCGCTGCTCAATTTCACCGATCAGGCAGGTAACACGCCGCTGATTCGCGCAAGCATGCATAACAATCCTGAGATCAGTAGAATTCTTCTGGCGAATGGGGCGGATATCAATGCAGTGAATAACGCCGGTGAAAGCGCGCTGGTGACATCCTATAATTACGGCAATCCTGACATCGCCTCCTATCTGCTCGCACAAGGCGCGGCCGACCCTTACGGCGTGGCGGCATTGCTGACACAGCCCGCAGCCACCCCGGTTGCAGGAGGTGCGGCGGCGGCAGGGGCGGGGGGTGCGTGGACAGCGCTGGAACTGGCAAGCCTCACCGTGCTGGCGGGCGGTGCTGTGGCAGGCACAGCCATTGCCATTGGCAGCAGTGGCGGAAGCGATAGCAGTTCGAGCCCACCTGTCACCACTCCGAGCCCACCTGTCACCACCCCAGATGCCGGTGTTCACCCGCAAAATGAACCGCTTTCAAACTATACGACTACTGAAGCCGCCCAGCAGGAAGGGCATGGCGCCATGAAAACCAGCTATGCGCTGGCGCGCGGGTATGATGGCCGCATTTACAGCCGCAATGCCAGCGGCACGCTGGCCAGCACCACCCCCACCGGTTTTGTCAAAGTTGCGGTAATGGATTCAGGGGTGGATTTAACCCACCCGGATCTTGCACCAAACCTTGTCTCAGGCTCGGTAACCTGCGGCGGCGCTGGGTGTGTAGCTGGCGGAGAAAATGTCGATGGGCATGGCACCTGGGTAGCGGGTATTATTGCCGCGCGTCAGAACGGGGTGGGTATTTACGGCGTGGCGCCACAGGCCAAATTTATCTCTATACGGGCAACGGATGGTGACGGCAATTACACCACCAGAGGTGATGTGACCGGTATTCAGTATGCCGTGGCAAATGGGGTTCAGGTCATTAACTCAAGCTTTGGTACCACGCTGCCATTTAACAGTTTTACGCCTGCGCAGGTCAATGCGGATCTGAATGTGGTTGTTGGCGGAACCACGGCCAGAGCACAGTATCAGAATATGGTGGCCAACAAGGTCATCAACGTATTTGCTGCTGGTAATAATGGGGCAGATCAGCCCAGTTTACCTGCAGCACTGCCGTATTATTTTCAAGGCGCGACTGCACCTGCCGGCCTTTCTCAGGCCAGTTATGATCTGGTCAATCCCGGCCATCTTGACTGGAGCAAACACTGGATTGCCGCCATTTCGCTCGATGCGAATAACCAGATTTCCAGTTTCAGTCAGGACTGCGGCGTGGCTAAAAACTGGTGTCTGGCCGCACCGGGGCAGATTTCCAACTCCACCGCCCCCGGCGGCGGATATTCGGGGCCTATTCAAGGCACCTCGTTTGCTGCACCCAATGTCACCGGCGCGGTGGCGGTGATGCTGGGCGCGTTTCCGCATCTTGCGCCTGAAACGGTGACGCAGATTCTGTTTGATACCGCCACCGATCTCGGCACACCGGGAGTAGATGACGTGTATGGCCATGGCCTCGTTAATCTGCAAAAGGCCACGAGCCCGTCTGATGGCGGGTGGACACTCGCAACCGGCAGCACCTCCTTCGCGTTTGATATGTCGGGATTTGCGCTTTCTGCGCCCTCTGGCAATGCGCTGGCCTCCACCGATGCGTCCCTGCAGTTTCTCGATAGCTACGGTAAAAATTACGAGATCGGCCTCACCTCGCTGGGCGGGAACCTTACCTCCGCCAGACCCATCTATGACCGCATGAGCCGCGAAAACCGCAGTGATTTTGATACGCTCACACCGCTGGGCTATGGCATGACACTGGGATTTGCGGCCGAATCAACGCCGAATGAGAATCCGAACCTTCCGGCGGAAGTAACGCCGAAATTCTCACTCTCCTCTGACCTTGTCTTAGAATCTGACACCCGCGCCACGTTTGGGGTGAACAGCAATACGGATCTGGCCTATGCGCTGCTGCCTGAAACACAGAAATCTCTGCCGGATGATGCGCTGAAAAACCCCTATCTCGGCCTGATGAAAAGCAGCAGCAGCACGGTTGCCGGCCTCTCTGGGGGAGGGGTGGCTTTCACAGTCGCAGCCTATCGCGGCCGGTTCGATGACGAGGAATATGGCTACCGGTTTGAAAATGAAAAACCGGTCAGCGGTGTCTATAGCGAGGCCAGTTATGACGGTATCCCGAAAACAAGGCTCACGCTCGGCGGCGGTATGGTGCGCGAGGAAAACAGCCTGCTTGGCTCTGAAACCAGCGGCGCTTTTTCGATTGATCATGCGCTTACCTACCATACCGGCCTCGCCGCCCAGTATCAGGCCGCAGAGAATGTCGGTTTGTTTGCGAATTATCATCTGGGTATGACAGAGGTACGCGCGGCAGAAAATTCAATCTTCCGCAGCTTTGAAAATCTTACTACCAGCGCCTTTGCGCTGGGCGGCAGGGTCACGGATGTGGCCGGCCAAGGCGACACGCTCGGGCTGGTGCTCTCGCAGCCGCTCAGGGTCATGCATGGCAGTGCCGATCTCACACAGCTGCGTGGTATCGCCAGCGATGGTACCATGCTTTATGACACTGGCCGCATGAATCTTGCGCCAGATGTCACCGGCTATGATCTCGGCCTTTATTATAATGCGGCACTGACTCCCGCCTCCAGTATCAGCCTTGACGGTGTCTTGCGCATGAATCCCGATAATACCGATACTGGCAGCGATGCGGCGCTGCTTGCAAAATATATCCTGAATTTTTAGCGCCTCCGCTGTGTGCGTTAGGACACAGCATTACATCAGCAGGCGCTGAAGTAGCTACAGCATTGCCTTGCAGGCGCGGGCGAGGACGAGTTCTTCGTCGGTCGGAATCGCCAGCACCTCAATTTCCCCGGCAAAGCCGAGCAGCGCCGTAATACGCGCGCGAACGGGCGCAGCATGCTCGCCAATACCGCCAGTGAATACGAGCAGATCCAGCCCGCCCAATGCTGGCAGCAGGCCGGAAATCTCGCGCGCGGCATAGCGGCAGTAAAGCTCGATCGCCTCGGCCGCTTCGGGTGCGGTGCTTTCAAGC
>CANHAG010000032.1 GCA_947458525.1 Rhodospirillaceae bacterium
CCGAAACCCCTACCCCATGCAGCCCGCCAGAGACTTTGTAGGAATTCTGATCAAACTTACCGCCGGCATGGAGCTGGGTCATGATGACTTCCGCCGCCGAGACGCCCTCGCCCGGGTGAATATCCACCGGAATACCGCGGCCATTATCTTCCACCGTGACCGAACCGTCTTCATTGATGGTGCAAAGCACCCGGTCGCAATAGCCGGCAAGCGCTTCATCTACGGCGTTATCCAGCACTTCATAGACCATGTGGTGCAGGCCGGAACCATCATCCGTGTCGCCGATATACATGCCCGGGCGCTTACGCACCGCGTCCAGACCTTTTAAGACCTTAATCGAATCTGCCCCATAATCGGCGGGGTTTTTCAGCTCTTCCGGTTTTGCCATAGCACTCATTGGTTACCTTTTTTGTTTACGCGGCGTCATCTCGTTTTCGTCACTTGGTTTTCGTCATTGCAAGGAGGCTCTCCCCCTCACCACTTGTCATTCCCGCGAAAGCGGGAATCCAGTGCGGCGTCTGGGCGCCGCGAGATTTTTTGGTGCTGGATCCCCGCCTGCGCGGGGATGACAAAATCCCACGAATCGCTATTCACGAATCACGACCCTTCCATCCGCTATTTCTAGCAGGGTCGCAAATCCGTGCAAGCCCTGAAAATCTGCGGCGTCGGTGCCGGTCATCCATACCTGTATAGCAGCACCGGAAATCAGGTCAAAAAGCGCTGCCCGCTTATCCACATCCAAATGTGCCACCACTTCATCAAAAAGCAACACCGGCGGCAGGCCGGAATGCGCCATTTTCGCCCGCGCCGCCGCCAGCAGAATGGAAAGCAGCAACGCCTTCTGCTCGCCGGTCGAACATTGTTCGGCTCTGGCGTTTTTAATGCTGTGGATGACTTCAAGCTCTGCCCGGTGAACACCGCTAAGAGCACGCCCTGCCGCTGCATCACGCCCGCGAAAACCAGCTAAACGTTCAGCAATTTTGTGAATATCTCCCTCTGCCCCGGGCGCAAGACTCATTCTGGCATGCGGAAAAATACCGGGCATGGTCTCCATGGTCTGGCAGATACGGGCGATGGTTTCCTGCCGCGCAGTGGTAATGGCAACCGCACTCTCCGCCATTTGCCGCTCCAGCACGGCGAGCCAGTCACTATCTGTAAGCGCAAGCTCAGCAAGCAGCGCGTTGCGCTCGCGCATGGCGCGTTCATAGCGGGCAACTCGGGCGGCATGCGCGGGGTCGAACCCGTACACCAGCCGGTCGAGGAATTTGCGCCGCGCCGAATGTCCCTCGTTGAATAGCTGATCCATGGCCGGTGTCAGCCACCAGATGGAGGCATGGCGCGTCAATTCGCTTTGCTGGCGCACCTGTTCGCCGTCAATCTTGAGGAGGCGTTTTTCGCGCGCCCCTTCCTCACCCGCCGCCCGCCCCGTGCCGATCTGGTGGGTGATTCCTTGCGTGAGGATTTCCGCATGAAGTGCCCAGGGGCTACTCCTCTTAACATCAAAGTTTACCGCACCATTCCCCCCTCCCACTCCCCCCGCAGGCGGGGGGAGGGTTTTTTGTATCCCCCCCACTGGCGGGGGGGAGTAAGGGGGGGAAACGGAGGGCGCGGAATAATCCAATTCCCTGAGGGATGCGTTACGAAAGCCCCGCCCGGGCATGAGCAATGAAATGGCTTCGAGCAGATTGGTTTTTCCCGCACCGTTTTTTCCCACAAGCAACACCGGCTGCGCGCCCACATCCAGCGTCAGCGTCCGGTAATTGCGGAAATTCTCGAGCGTGATGCGGGTGATGGCGTGGGTCGGTTGGGGATGACTAGATAATCCGATAATCGGATGATCCGTGATCTTGGCATTCGTACGGGCTGCAGCGGCAGTATTCATGCGCCCTTTTTACTCTATTGATGCTGTCCTTGGGAAGCGTGAATCCGATGATTTATAATAGAGCCTAAAATCCTAGCTTCTTTGTTCTCTCGAAAAAAAACTGGGTTTCTGCTCTCGCGGGAATGACAAAAGAACGACGCAAAGCGCCATCCCTCCACACCGCGTACTCACACCCGCATGGGCATGATGACATAGAGCGCCCCCACATCCGCCGGGTCGCGAACGATGGTGGGCGAGGCCGAATCGGCAAATACGAACTGGGCGGTTTCGCCCTCGATCTGCGACATCATATCCAGCAGGTAGCGCGAGTTAAAGCCGATCTCCACCGGATCTGCGCCGTAGGAAACCGCAAGCTCTTCCGTCGCCGTGCCCTGATCCGCCGCGCTGGCAGCCAGCGTCAGTTTATTGGGGGTGAGGGAGAGTTTAATGCCGCGCGATTTTTCAGAAGTGATGACCGAAACCCGGTCGACCGCATTCGCAAATTCGCGCCCGCTTACTTCCATGATTTTGTCATTGCCGGTGGGAATGACGCGCTCATAATCCGGGAAGGTGCCATCAATCAGTTTCGAGACTAGCACGGCATTACCGACAGAAAAGCGGATTTTGGTATCAGAAAGCGCAATCTCCACTTTCTCGCCGCCCTCTTCCACGAGTTTATAGAGCTCGCCCACGGTCTTACGCGGAATAATCACGCCCGGAATTTTCTCTGCCCCGTCTGGCAGGGCAACTTCCATGCGGGCGAGGCGGTGCCCGTCCGTTGCGACTGCGCGCAGCACAGCGGCACCCTGATTGCTCGCCGCATGCAGATAGACCCCGTTCAGATAGTAGCGCGTTTCTTCCGTTGAAATCGCAAAGCGGGTTTTTTCAAGAATCGCCTTGCACTCGGCGGGTGTGATGATGAACTGGTGCTCAAGATCCCCTTCAGCCATCACCGGAAAATCATCCACCGGCAAGGCGGCAAGTGAGAATTTGGACTGGCCGGCGGTAATCGTGATTTTTCCCGCATCATCCGCTTTGCTTAACTGCACATTGCTACCCTCAGGCAGTTTGCGGACGATTTCCCAGAGCATATGTGCAGGCACGGTCGTTGCACCTTTGGTAGCCACCTCCGCCTTCACCCGCTCTACAATCGCAATTTCCATATCCGTTGCGGTGAGCGCCAGTATGCCCTTATCCGCCTCAAGCTTCACATTGGCAAGAATCGGGATCGTGCCGCGCCGCTCCACCACCGACTGAATGGGGGCAAGCGCTTTCAGCAATACCGCGCGTTCAATAACGAGTTTCATAAGACGTCCCCGATAGAGATGGTATGGAATTTTCTTCGGTTAGAACGGGTTAGAAAAAGATGCCATGGGTATAAAGAAGCCGCGGCCAAGGCGCAAGCGCCTTTGCTATTTATCCACAAGCAGCAGGGCTGAACGCAACTAAACCACCAGATTCACGATCGCCCCGCGCTCCCAGATGAGGCCGCGGCCAAGCGCCGTCAGCGCATGGCGGATCATCTGCTCCAGCTCGTCATCGCTTGGGAAATGGTTGATAGCGGCGCGGATAGCGCTTGTCACCCGCCGTTCGGCGCTCGACTCGGTGCGGGCGGCTGTTGCCGCTGCGCGCAGGCGCGAACCCGTTCGGGGAGGAAGGATTTCAGACATGAGCCAAATATAGCATCACACACCGCTGGCGGCAAGACGTACCATGGCATCGCGCAATAGCCAGTCGGCCACAATGCGGATTTGCGATTCCTCCATCAGCGCCGGGGCGTGACCTGCGCCTTTGATGGTGACAGACTCAGCCTTGAGATTGCTGCCCAGCATGGCGCGCACGGTTTCAGGCGATAAAATATCTGATGTTTCACCGCGAATAATAAGCGTGGGGATGGTGATTTTTTCGTAAATTTCGGCCAAATTCACATCTTCCACTTTGGTGAAATGATCACTGGCCGCAGCGAGTGGTACGGCGATCTTAGGGTCACACAGATAGCGGAATGTGCCATCCGGACGTTCGTCAAAACTTGTGGTAAAAAGCCGTTGCCATACGGATTCATCCGTAATGCCCCAGGGGGCGAAATTCTCGCGCAGATAATGTTCCGCCGCCGCGCGCGAAGGAAAAATATCCGGCAGCGAAGCAACATATTTATAAATACGTGCGAGGGCGGATTTATCCAGAAAACTGCCAATATCATTCAGCACCAGTTTTTTAATGCGCCCGGGATACGAGGCCGCAATCATCATACCGATAATGCCGCCCATCGAGGTGCCCACCCACTCCACCTGCCGCAGGTGGAAATTATCCATCACCGTCAGGCAGTCATGCACATAGGTGCCGTAATGGTAATGGAGGGGGTCGGCGAGGCGGTCGCTCTCGCCGCGCCCGGCCATGCTGAGCGCCAGTACGCGCCGGTTGCCGCGCGCCGCGAGCGTTTCTGCCAGCGGATCAAAATCCCGCGCATTGCGCGTAAGCCCATGCACGCAGATGACCGTCTCGGTCGCCATGGGGGTGCCGAAATCATAAAACACCAGCTGGCGGTTATCTTTACCATCCGGCGTTTTGAGGGTGAGACTGTGACGGGTCGGGTGCATTACCAGCGGATCAGATTGCGCTCGGTGGTGAGTCCGGTCAAGGGAATTTCGGTGGGCACGCGGTCAATCACATCCGCGAGCAGACGGGCAGAGCCTGCCGCCTGTGTCCAGCCCAGCGTGCCATGGCCGGTATTCATATAAAGATTTTTAAGCGGCGTGGCGCCAACCATCGGCGGGCCGTCAGGCGTGGAGGGGCGCAGGCATGCCCATTCCTGCGGCGCGTGCAGATCTGACTTCGGGAACAGAAGCTTCGCCCCGCGGATTACCGCCTCAACCCTTAATTTCCGTATATCGTGATTATAGCCTGCAAACTCCGCCGTGCCTGCCGCGCGGATGCGGTTACCCAAGCGGCTATATACCACTTTACGCTCTTCATCTGTAATGCTGATGGTTGGGGTGAATTCGCCCGCAGGGAAGGTGATGCTGTAGCCTTTCATCGGGTAAATCGGCACGTAAAGCCCCAGCTGACGCAGATAGATGGGACTATAGGCACCAAGGCTCATCACATATGCGTCAAACCCGCTTTCATAGCCTTGCGAAGTTTCGATATGCGAGAGGGTGTCGCCCGATGAATGCAGGTGGCGGATGGTGATCTGGTGGCGGAATTTCACGCCGTATTTTTCTGCCGCGAGCGCCGCGAGGCGCTGGGTGAAAAGATGGATATCGCCCGAGGCATCGAGCGGCGAGAGCACCGCGCCATAGAGTTTTTTGTCTGTATGGGCAAGGGATGGTTCCATTGCCACCGCTTCATCCATGGAAAGCGCCCGCTCCTGACCGCCAATGGCCGCCTGAAACTCCATCTGCCGCCGCGCATGGTCAAAATCCTTCTGCGAAGAAAACACATGCAGAATGCCCTTATTCAGAAACTCAAAATCAATACCGGTTTCGGCAATGAGTGCATCCATCTTCGCTTTGCTGTAAAGCCCAAGTCTGAGCAGCGCCTCTGAATGGTTGCGGGCGCGGGCGGGCAGACAGTTCATGAGGAATAACAGCCCCCAGCGGATCATATGCGGATCGGCACGGAACCGCAGCACCAGTGGCGCGTCTTCCTGCCACATCCAGCGCATCAGTTTCGGGAAAACATGGGGGTTTGCCCAAGGCTCGGCGTGGGTGTAGGAAAGCTGGCCGCCATTGGCAAAGGAACATTCGCGCGCCGCTTCGGGCTGGCGATCCAGCACCGTGACCTCATGGCCGCGGGCGGCAAGCATATAGGCGGAAGTGACCCCCACTACGCCCGCACCCAGAATGCAGATTTTCATACCCACCCCGTTTCATATTGGGTTATAAACGAGAGCGCAAAAGGGAGCAACCGCCTGTGGATATTCATAACATCGTTGTACTGACCGGGGCGGGGATTTCGGCAGAATCCGGCCTTGCAACCTTCCGCGGGGCAGACGGATTATGGTGCGGCCATAAAGTGGAAGAGGTGGCAACACCCGAGGCCTATGCGGAAAACCCCGGCCTGGTACAGGCATTTTATAATGCCCGTCGGCGGCAGCTGCGCGAGGTGGCACCCAACGCGGCGCATCATGCGCTGGCAGAGCTTGCAGCCAGATGGCATGGAAATTTTCTGCTGGTGACGCAGAATGTGGATGATCTGCATGATCGCGCGCTGGCGCAGACCATGCCGGGGCACGGGTTCCGCCTCATCCACATGCATGGGGAACTGACCAAGGCGCGCTGCAATCAAACCGGGCATGTGCGCGAGTGTCACGAAGATTTGCCGGCCGATGGGAACTGGCGGCCGCATATAGTCTGGTTTGGGGAAATGCCGCTGGAAATGGATAGTATCAGCCGCGCGCTGCGGCAGGCGGATCTCTTCCTTTCCATTGGCACTTCGGGCAATGTTTACCCTGCGGCCGGGTTTGTGGCGGAGGCACGCGCCGCCGGCGCCCATACGGTAGAACTCAACCTTGAGCCCTCGCTGGGGATGAGTTTTTTCGCTGAGCGCCGCTATGGCAGGGCGACCGAACATGTCCCCGCTTTTGTGGCGGAGTTACTTCAGCGCTGAGGCCGCTTTCAGCACTTCTGCCGCGTGGCCTTCCACCTTCACCTGTGGCCAGAGAGCGGCGATTTTCCCGGCTTTGTCGATGAGAAAGGTAGCGCGCTGAATGCCCATATATTTCTTGCCATACATGTTTTTTTCTACCCACACGCCATACGCTTCGCACGCCTTACCCTCTGCATCCGATGCGAGGGGGAATGGCAGGCAATATTTCGCCTTGAACTTGCCATGGCTTGCCACCGAATCTTTCGACAGGCCGAGAATCACCGTTTCCGCTTTATCAAATTTTGGGGCAAGTGCGGCGAAATCCTTGGCTTCGAGCGTGCAGCCGGGCGTGTCATCTTTGGGGTAGAAATATAGCACCACCTTCTTTTTTTCCCGGAAGCTTGAGAGCGTAACCTCCTTGCCGTCATCCGCAGGCAGGGTGAAATCGGGGGCGTGCGCGCCCACCGCAAGGGCAGAGGCGGTTGTTTTCTTTGCAGTAGCTGGCATGGGCGACTCCTTTCAAATAATGAAGATAGATTGTAAGGGATTCGCGCATGCGTGCAAGCGGGAAAGCCCCTTTCCCGGAAGAAGAAATCAGAGGCACGCGTAATGAGGCGGTCACTGCCCCACCCACGCTTCAAACGCTGTGCGTACGCGCGTTTCCACCTCCAAGAGCCTTGCTTTCAGGGCAGTGAAATCCTGCACGTTCATGACTTTCACCAGCAGGCGCTTCAGACCTTCTGGCGCATCATCGGTGATGATGCCTTCCGGCCAGCACAGGCGGAGATAGCTCAGTAAATCTGCAAGAAACTGCTTGGCGTGAATGAGATCCCCCGCCATATTTTTCTCTAAAATTCCGTGGTCAAACGCGGCGCTGAATACCGCTTCCGCCTGGCGCTGCCAGAGTTCGGGGTGTGCCGCCGCCTCACGCAGACAGAGATACTGGGCAAGGAATTCGAGATCCACCAACCCGCCACGGCAATGTTTGAGATGCCATGGATTGCGCGTGGCATGTTCTTTGGCGATACGCGCGCGCATCTCGCGTATATCCTGTTTCAGTACCGTATCTTCGCGCGGTTTGGTGATGTGTTTTTTCACGACTCCCACAAGTCGTTCACCAAACGCTGCCGGGTGAGGGGCAATCACGCGCGCTTTGGTCAGCGCCATATGTTCATAGGTCCAGGCGGAGTGGGTGAAATAATCATCAAACGCGGCGAGGCTTACGGCCAGCGGCCCATCCGCCCCGCCGGGTCTGAGGCGCGTATCCACCTCATAAAGCCGCCCCTCGCGCGTAAGCAGCGTAAGCGCGCTGATGAGGCGCTGGCTCAGGCGCTGCATATGCAGGCGCAGGTCAGAAGCGGCATCCCCCGCATCGTCATAGAGAAACACAAGGTCAAGGTCAGAGCCAAAGGTCATCTCCATGGCTCCGAGCTTGCCGAGTGCCAGAATCGCAAAAGGGGTCTGCTTCAGCTCAGGAATATCTTTCGCATATTCAGCAAAGACCGTATCTATGGTGGCCGCAAGCAGCACATCCGCAAGTTTAGACAAAAACAATCCCACATCCGCCGGGCGGGCGAGTTTTTTAAGCAGATGCACCCCGGCTTGAAACCGCTTTTCGTTATTGTAAAGCCTCAGATACCCAAGCCGCTGCTCGTAATTCTGAGTATAGGCGATGCGCTGCTTGAGCTGGGCTCTCAGCGCCTCTTCACCGGGCAGGGGCAGGAAGAAATCTGCCTCCAGCACGCTTTCAAGCAGCCCCGGATCTTTGCTGAGCGTATCCCCAAGCGCAGGGGCTGAGCCAAGAATATCCGCAAGCAAATCAAGCAGCTCCGGCCGGGTGTTAAAGAGGGTGAAAATCTGCGCGCCGGAAGGAATCGTACCAATAAAATCATCAAAATGAAAAAACGCCGTATCGGGCTGGGCGGTTTTGCTCAGGGCTAACAGCAAGGCGGGCACAAGCTCGGTCAGCACCTGACGCGAGCGCTTACTGCGGGTGGAACGGCGATGGCCGCGGTGCCAGCCCTGAATAATATCCGAAATGCGCTGCACCTCGGTATACCCCATGCGGCGCAGGGTTTCCAGAGTTTCAGGGTCGGCTTCTACCCCGGTAAATACCAGATTACCATCCACCGCGAGCGGCGCAGAGCCGCGCATGGAATCCGAATAAATACGGTGTACATCGGAAAATACACCAAGACAGGTTGCCTCAAACTGCGCGCGCGAGTCATACCCCAGAAACACACGCAATTCCTCAATCCCCGCTTCCGAAGCGGGGAGCAGATGGGTCTGCGCATCGTCGCGCATCTGCAGCCGATGTTCGAGGGTGCGCAGGAACTGGTAATGCGCGGTGAGAATATCGCGCGTATCGCGTGTGATCTGCTCGGCCTCGGCCAGTCTGGCGAGCGCTTCCAGCGTGCCGCGCACCCGGAGTGTTGGAATGCGCCCAC
>CANHAG010000033.1 GCA_947458525.1 Rhodospirillaceae bacterium
CCCCGCCTGCGGGGGGGATGTAAGGGGGGGAACATAACCCGTCACGCCAGCGCCAGCCGAAAGGGTTCCCCCCTCATGCTCCCCCCGTTTACGGGGGGAGTGAACTGAGCACGCCTGCGCTTCTTTGTTTATCCCCCCCGCTTGCGCTTCTTCTACTATCCCCCCCGCCTGCGGGGGGGACGTAAGGGGGGGAACTATCCCCTCCCCCGCAGGGGGAGGGTTAGGGTGGGGGCGTTGTGTGTCAGAGACCGTGCCAGATAATGCCCCCCTCTCATTCTCCCCCCTGCGGGGGGAGAGGGTACCAGACGCTTGACCACTGAGTGCCCGGTACATCCGATCCATCACTTTCTGCGCATCGCCCAGCAATTTCTCCGTCCAGTCGAGTGGTTCGTTATAGCGCGTGCTCATCAGCGCAAAGCGGATCACTTCACCCTTCACCCCGCGCTGCAGCAGATCATGCACGGTGATGAAATTCCCAAGCGACTTGCTCATTTTCTCGCCATTCACGGTGAGGAATCCATTATGCACCCAGAAGCGCGCATAGCGGCTTTCAGGGTGGGCGCAGGTGGATTGCGCGATCTCGTTTTCGTGATGCGGGAACATGAGATCCGCCCCGCCGCCATGGATATCAAACTCCCGCCCCAGATGCGCCGCCGACATGGCCGAGCATTCAATATGCCAGCCCGGCCGCCCCTTGCCCCAGGGCGAATCAAAAACGGAAGACGGGTCATCCTTATCGCTCACCGGTTTCCATAACACGAAATCACCGGCGTATTTTTTATAGGGCGCCACTTCCACCCGCGCACCGGCCAGCATATCCTCCACGCTGCGGCGTGAAAGCACGCCATAGTCTTTATCGCGCTGCACATCAAACAGCACATGACCTTGCGCCTCATAGGCAAACCCGCGCGCTATCAGAGTTTCAATCAGCGCGATCATCTGGGCGATATGCTCGGTGGCTTTGGGCTCCACATCCGGGCGCAATACGCCAAGCGCCTCCATATCCGCATGGAACTGGGCGGTGACTTCAGTAGTCAGTGCCTGAATGGTGATGCCGCGTTCGGTCGCAGCCGCGTTGATTTTATCATCCACATCCGTGATGTTACGCACATAGCGCACCGCCCCATATTGATGCCGCAACAGGCGGTAGAGCATGTCATAGACCACAACACTGCGCGCATTCCCCAGATGCGGCCGCGCATAGACCGTCGGCCCGCATACATACATTTTCACATGCGCGGGGTCGATCGGCGTAAAAATTTCTTCACGACGGGTCAGGGTGTTGGTGAGGCGAAGGGTCATGGGTTCATCGTCATTCCAGCAGCGTCCAGAAGTCTCGCTTGAACAGTATCCCGGCCGAGCTGTAAAAACAGATTCTTTAACTCAAATCCCTCCTGATCCGCCGTAAGCGCAAGACGCAGCGGCATGAAGAGATCCTTCCCCTTACGCCCGGTTTGTTGTTTAAGCGCTGCAACAAAATTTTCCCAGGCCACTTCATTCCATTCGCCGGTGGGAAGCAGGCTGGCAGCGGTCTTCAGATAGTCTCGATCTTTACTATCAGAGCGAGCATCCGCGTAAATGACGCCATCGTTGGTAAACACACTAAGCAGGCTGAAAATATCTTCTTTTGATTTCACATTCGGCCGGATAACTTCCCAGATTGACGGTGTCAGCCTGCCATCTCCCGATAGCTCTACCGCCTGCTCGTAGCTGGTTCGGTGCCATTGTTTGAGATTCAGCCGCGCCAGCTCCTCGGGGTCATAATTCGCCATGGCGCGGCCAAGTTTTCTGATGTCGAATTGCTGCACCAGTTCATCCAAGGAGCCCGCCAGTTCTATCGCATCGGACGTGCCGATTTTTGCAAGATACGAAGCCAGCACCAGCGGGAACACTCCGCCCTCCCGCAGCGATCTGATATCTCCCCCGCCCTCGCGCTTGCTGATTTTACCCTCTTTCATCTTGAGCAGCGCCATATGGCCAAAGCGCGGCGGCGTGTGCCCCAGCGCCTCCATCACCTGCACCTGCACGGCCGTGTTGCTCACATGATCTTCCCCGCGCAGAATATGGGTGATGGGCATTTCCCCATCATCCACCGAGGTGGAAAGGGTGAAAAGCGCCACCCCATCTTCGCGGATGAGCACGGGGTCAGAGATTTTGGCCCCGTCAAAGGTGACCGACCCGCGGATCAGATCGTCCCACACAATCGGCGCATGGTTCATTTTGAACCGCCAATGTGGCCTGCGGCCTTCGCTTTCGGCCTGTGCTTTCTGTGCGTCCGTCAGTTTCAGCGCCGCCCGGTCATAGATAGGCGGCAGGCCGCGCCCCACCAGCATCTTGCGCTTGATATCGAGCTCTTCTGCCGTTTCGTAGCAGGGGTAAAGCCGTCCCGTTTCAATCAGCCTGGCTTTGGCAAGGTCATAACGCTCAAACCGCTCGGACTGCTTGGTGTGCAGATCTACCTTAAACCCCATCCAGTCGAGGTCATGGCGGATGCTCTCCTCATATTCGTCGCGGGAACGCTCGCGGTCGGTATCATCAATCCTGAGCATGAACTGGCCGCCATGATGTTTCGCAAAAAGATAATTGACGAGCGCCGTGCGTAAATTACCCACATGCAGCCAGCCCGTGGGTGATGGCGCGAAACGGACGAGAACTTGGCCTGCGGCCTGTGGTAGGTGTTGCGTGCTGCGTGGTGCGTGCGTTGTCATGAGGAACCTGTGAGTGACTCTGGTCTTCTAAGCCAGGCAGGTATTTCAGGCAAGAAATCTTCTCACGAATCATGAATTGGCAAATTGGCGAACTGACGAATTGAAGAATCTTTTTCGTCTCATCGTCAATTCGTCTCATCGTCAATTCGTCCCTCTAAGCATAGCGCCAGCCATTGGTGATAGGCCAGCGCCGGTCGCGCCCGAACGCCATGGGGGTGACTTTGACGCCCGGCGCCGACTGGCGGCGCTTATATTCCGCCCCAATCACCATGCCGGCTACTTTCGTGACCAGCGCCTCATCCATCCCTTCCGCCACCAGTTCCGCAACCCCAAGCCGGCGCTCAATCAGCCCGCGCAACATCGCATCCAGTAACGGGTAGGGCGGCAGGGAGTCTTCATCTTTCTGCCCCTCGCGCAATTCGGCGGTAGGGGGTTTGGTGATCATACGGGCGGGGATGACCTCACCACGCGTATTGCGCCATTCGCAGAGTTTATAGACGGTGGTTTTATACACGTCTTTCAGCACAGAAAACCCGCCGCACATATCGCCATACAGCGTGGCATACCCCACCGACATTTCAGATTTATTGCCGGTGGTGAGTACCATATGGCCGAATTTGTTGGAGAGCGCCATGAGTATCAGCCCGCGTAAGCGCGCCTGAATATTTTCTTCCGTGGTATCGGCCGCACGACCCTTGAACAGATCCGCAAGGGCAGCGCCTGTGGCCGCCATCAGCGGCGCAATCGGTACAGATTCAAGGCGTATGCCAAGGTTTTTTGCCAGCGCCTCGGCATCCTCGTGGCTCTCGCGGCTGGTGATGGGGGAGGGCAGTTTCACGCTCAGCACCTTATCCGCGCCCAGCGCATCGACCGCGATTGCGGCTGTAAGCCCCGAATCCACACCGCCCGAAAGCCCGAGCACCACCCCCGGGAAGCGGTTTTTTGTCACATAGTCGCGCAGTCCCAGCACGAGGGCGTGATAGAGCGTTTCAAGGTCGGGCATGGCTGCGGCCAGTGGCGCGGCGGTACAGTGCCAGCCTGCACTCTCTTTTATCCCCCCCGCTTGCGCTTCTCCTCTTATCCCCCCCGCAAGCGGGGGGGACGTAAGGGGGGGAACCTTACTTGCGACTTCAACACCATCCGCAACATTCCCCCCTTCCACCTTCGCTGAAGCTACGGCGGACAGGCCTGCTCCCCCCGCAAGCGGGGGGAGTGAATGAGAGGCCGGGGGGGACGTAAGGGGGGGAACGCAACATTCCCATCGTGTCAGCGCGAGCTCTTCATCAAAACTCTTCAGGCGAGCAACTTCCGCACCCGTAGCATCCACCGCGTAGGAACCGCCGTCAAACACCAGCTCATCCTGCCCGCCCACAAGATTCAGATACACCACCGGCAAGCCCGTTGCGCGTGCCGCGGCGGTCACCACTTTACGCCGCTCCCGCCCCTTGCCGATATGATAGGGTGAGGCATTCTGCACCAGCAGCATCTCAGCCCCTTGTGCGGCAAGCTGCTTGGGCAGTTCCGTGTCCCACACTTCTTCGCAGATGAGAACCCCAAGCCTGATCCCGCGCCACGAAAGCACCCGGGGCGCTTCGCCTTCCGCAAAAATCCGTTTTTCATCAAACACGCCATAATTGGGTAAATCATGCTTTGTGCGAATGGGGGTGACCATGCCCGCCTCAATCAGCACACTCGCATTATAAATGCGCCCCGCCTCTTCCCACGGCGCGCCAAGAATCAGGGCTACACCGCTCGCCCGGGTCTCTTCACCAATCCGCTTCAGTGCCCGGTGGCACTGGGTCAGGAAGGCCGGCATCAGTACCAGATCTTCCGGCGGATATCCGGTCAGCGCCATTTCCGGATAAAGCACAAGCCCCGCGCCCTGCGCTGCTGCTTGCCGCGCGGCATCAATAATGCGCGCCGCGTTACCCGCAACATCGCCCACCGTGACATTGATCTGGGCAAGCGCAAGGGTGAGGGAGGGGAAGGTCATGGGCTTATTTCATAAAAGTTTCACATTCATTTGTATAGTTTAAGTGTAGTATAGTGAATGTTCACCTAGACACTGTGAGGGAGCTGGTATGAGCAGTGAAAGGACAGATCAAATCGATACCCATCCACGTTTCTGGGATTTTAAACAATATCTGGGTAAGTTATGTAGGAATAACAATCTTACGGCTATCCAGTGGAATCCCAATCGTGAAAATGGTTTTTTTACCTTGTCTGGCAATGCATCCCACAGGGCTGGTATAAGAGAAGTCGAGCAACAACTCACTAATGCAGGGTATGATACACGAATAGCAGAAACTGAGGAAACGATAATACTCAAGCTGCAAGCAAGTACCGCACTGGAGCATTTTGCTTCAGAAAAAAACAAACAACCTATTGGCCGGGGTTAAACGGCTCTATGATTAGACCTTACGGCTACCTGAAAATCCGATAATGCCGACGCTAAAGCGCCTGCTCCAGTTCGGGAAGGATTTGAAAAAGATCCCCCACCAGCCCGTAATCGGCGATTTCAAAAATAGGGGCGGTTTCGTCCTTATTGATGGCGACGATGATTTTGCTCTCCTTCATCCCGGCGAGGTGCTGAATCGCGCCGCTGATTCCCACCGCAATATAAAGCTCGGGCGCGACCACTTTGCCGGTCTGCCCGACCTGATAATCATTGGGCACGAAGCCCGCATCCACCGCCGCACGGCTTGCGCCCACAGCCGCATTGAGCCTGGTGGCGAGTTTTTCAATCAGCGCGAAATTTTCTTTTGAGCCAACCCCGCGCCCGCCTGAGACCACCACCCGCGCGCTCGTCAGTTCCGGCCGGTCACCTCCAGAAGCTTCCATCTTCACAAAGCGGGAGGTAGACGCGACCGGCACAGCGGGCACATCCACCCGTTCTGCCTTGCCGCCACTGCTAATTTTCTCAAAACTGGTGGCGCGCACGGTGATGATTTTCACCGCATCAAGCGACTGCACGGTTTCGAGCGCATTACCGGCATAGATGGGGCGCACGAAGCTGTCAGGGCTGACCACCGCCGTAATCTCGGAAATCTGCTGTACATTAAGCAGTGCTGCCACGCGCGGCATCACGTCTTTGCCGATACTTGTCGCTGCTGCCAGCACATGCGAATAGCCCTGGGCATATTCGGTAATAAAAGGAGCGAGCAGTTCCGCCAGCGGGTATTCATAGAGTGCATCATCCTCCACCAGCACTTTGCGCACTGCTTTGAGCGTAAGCGCTTCAGCAATCACCGCGTCGATCTTAAATCCAGCCAGCAGCACATCTATCTCCCCGCCGATTTTCTCTGCTGCGCCAATCGCCGCGCGGGTCGCGGGGGCGAGGGTTTTTCCATCATGCTCGGCAACCACTAGAATGGACATGGGCGGTCTCCAATCAACATTTGTTTCCCCTCACCCCACCCTCTCCCGCAAGCGCGAGAGGGGGAATCAAGGACTCACATAACTCTTCCCCTCGCCCCCCGGAACGGGGGAGAGGGTTGCGTAGGCTCAGGCGCAAAGCGCCCTAGCCGAAGCTGGGTGAGGGGGACGACAAACCACCCTCATATCACTTTCGCTTCATTCTTTAACTTTTCCACCAGCTCGGCGACGGTTTTTACCTTCACCCCGCCCTTGCGTTTGGGCGGTTCCGCCACATGCTGCGTTCTGGTGCGCAGGCTCATATCCACCCCCATCTCCGCAGCTTTGAGCACGGTGAGCGGCTTGCTGCGCGCTTTCATAATATCGGGCAGTTTGGCATAGCGCGGGGTGTTCAGGCGCAGATCCGTCGTCACCACCGCTGGCAGCTTCACCGCCACTGTCATCAGCCCGCCATCGACTTCGCGGGTAACGATCGCCTCGCCCTCGTTCAGCTCCAGCTTCGAGGCAAAGGTCGCCTGCGGCCAGCCCAGCAGCGCGGCGAGCATCTGCCCGGTCTGGTTGGCGTCGTCATCAATCGCCTGTTTGCCGGTGATGATAAGGCCGGGCGATTCTTTCTGCGCAACCACGTGCAGAATTTTTGCTGCGAGAAGCGGCTCCACCGCGCTTTCGGTTTCTACCAGAATGGCCGTATCTGCCCCCAGCGCCAGCGCCGCGCGCAGTGTCTCTTCGCTCGCTTTTGTGCCAATCGTCACCGCGACTACTTCTGTTGCCAGCTTCTTCTCTTTCAGGCGAATGGCTTCTTCCAGCGCGATTTCATCAAACGGATTCATGGACATTTTAACGTTGGCGAGTTCCACGCCCGACCCGTCGGCCTTCACGCGGATTTTCACGTTATAATCCACCACACGTTTGACCGGAACAAGAATACGCATGCCCCCTCCTTACCCCATGCGCGACAGCACAAGCAGGGCAAATGCGCCAAGCGCCAGCGCCTGCAGGATCACGCGCAGCGTCATGAGTTTATTGCCGTATTTGCGGTTGGCCTCACCACCTCTGGCCATGAGCAGAATGCCGATAACGAGCACCAGCGCCGTCAGCCCCATCAGCACCAGCACAAGAATGCCAAGCGATCCGCCCATCACGCTACCCGCGCTTTGCCAGAAAGCAGCACGAAAACACGGCTGCAATAAGGGCAGGTGACTTTGTCGCCTTTATCGGCATCCAGATGCAGATAGATTCTCGGGTGGCCAAGCGGCCCGCCGCCGCCATCGCACACCACGTCGCGGCGGGTGACTTCAATCGTTTCAAAAACTTCCTGTCTGGGAGCCATAGAATGTTGCTGATACCGACCCACTATTAATTCGCAAAGACAAAGTTGGCAGAACGCCCTGAGCTATGCGGTGCGGCGGCACCATTGTCAACACCATTCCCGCCGCTCGAATCAATCCGCGCATTGGCGACTGCAAGCTCCGCGCCAGCCCCCTCTGCCGCCGGGGTGCGGATGACGAGCACATCATTGCGCCTGATCTGCGGGGTATCTTCCACCGAGACCACTTTAATTTCGTTGAGCGTCCGCATTGGCCGCATGGTGGCCGCACGAGCAGTCTGCGGGCGGGTGGTGCCGACGGAAGCGCTTGCATTCGCCGAGACAAGGGGTGCCTGACCGCGCGCGGCGCGAACCTTATTCACAATCTGTATCCAGTTTTTCTCCACCCGCGCCAGATACGAACGCCCCAGATGTGACGTGCGGGAATGATAGGCGGCGGCCGCCTGAATCCAGTTGCCCATTTCATTGTAATTACTTTTGAGGAAACTTGCGGCATAGGCCACGTTGGTGGCGGGGTCAAACGCCTCGTTCAGATTGGCAAACGCCTTGGGGTGATGCTTGAGATTCACCTGCATGCAGCCCACATCAATGCTGCGCTTGCCCTCGCGCAGAAATTTCTGCGTCGCCGCGATCGCCTCAGCTTTTGAGCCGAAATAATATCCTTTTCCTTCCACATTAATCGTCCATGGCCAGGGCAGCGACATACCCAGCCCGTCATGCCAGCGGCCGGTTTCAGTGGTGGAAATCGCCGCGAGCAGATGCACGGGGATGGCTTTGGTCTGCTCTTCGGTCGGGAAATAGCGGGTGCATTGTTTTGCGCCCTCAATAAGCGGGTCACCAAGCCCCGCCGCATGCGCCGCGGGGGCAAGCACTGAAAGAAGCAGCGCGAGTGCAAAAAGCTTTTTATACATAGGCTACTTAGTAGAGCAATTCCCGTGCCCGGTCACTATCGAAACGGGGTTTCAACCACGTATCTGTTATTTTTCACTCGCCTGCGGCGCTTTTGCCGTAAAACCACTGCCCGCCGCCTGCGCATCATGCCTGCGCAAAAAATCGCTTAATGGTTTTTTAACCAATATTGAGCTATAATACGGTTGAGAGGGTGTGTAACACCTTCCGCTGCTATGTAAGCGGTGTGATCCATCCATGTAGGAAGGAGAGAGCGTATGAAAGAGGACAAAACGTCTGACGATTTATGCCTGATGATGCGGGATTACCGGCTGACCACGGCCGAGATTCTTTATCACTTCCCCGACCATCCGAAGCTTTTGCAAAGCTACATCTGGCAGGAGCTTGACCTCGCCCCGAAATTTCCGGTCCTTCGCAAATTTCTGGATTTCTGGGATAGGGAGCTTGACGGTAAAATCCACTCCGTGACGGTAGCACATGCAGAACTGGTCATGCCCAGCCGCTTCGTATTCAGCCAGAATCTGGGGACGA
>CANHAG010000034.1 GCA_947458525.1 Rhodospirillaceae bacterium
GAGCAGGTCATTGGATGTCTCCAGTGCTGGAAGCGCATTTAGGATTTCCGTCTCTTTATCATTAAAATTGTTTACGTTATTGAGTAAATTTTGTATGATGGTACTCTTGGATTTTTCGGCTTCATTTTGCGCTTCGTTGCAAAATTTAACTAAATATTCTCTAATAAAGTTAGTATCAATTGACACGAGATATTCAGGGAATTTTAAATTTTCTCTTAATTCCTTCTGAATTGATTCTTTTCTGTTATTCAACTCTGAAATTTTTTGTGAATGAAAATTTTTGGTTAAATCTTCTGAATACATCGGTGACATAAATCCTCCTGCTTGTTACATGTGATTCGGAAGACCTGCCCCCCGAATCACTCCCGAATATAAAATGGCTTCATGTCATTTTGATGACGATTGCGTGACGTTATGATGACAATTGCCCCGTGGGCGGTTATTGCTCTTTGTCATGAGAGTTATTACTGCTGAAAAGAACATGCAACGCCCTATCCTCATCATCAAACATGGCGCGCTGGGGGATATGGTGCTGGCGACCGCTGCGTTTGCGGCCATTCGCGCGCATCACCCGGGCGCAACCATCACCCTGCTTACCACCAGGCCCTATGCGGCGTTCTTCGCTGCGTGCCCTTATGTTGATGAAATCTGGGTGGATGCAAAACCCAAACCCTATAATCTGCCCGGCATTTTTGCGCTTTACCGGCTGCTCAACCGCAAACGGTGGGAAATGGTCTATGACCTGCAAACCTCCCGCCGATCGAGCGCGTATTGGTGGCTTTTTCGCCGCCCGCGCCCCGCTTTCAGCGGGGTGGCGCGCTATGCCTCGCACCGCTACCGTGACCCGGATCGTCATAGTCTGCACGCGCTGGAACATGACCGCCGCCAGCTGGCCGTGGCGGGAATCACCAGTGCCAGCTGGCCGGATCTGAGCTGGATGCAGGCGGATATTCAGGAATTTCACCTGCCTCCCTGCTACGCGCTGCTGGTGCCGGGCGGTGCTGCACACCGGCCGGAAAAACGCTGGCCAGCGGCGTATTTTTCTACACTCGCCAAAGCGCTGGGCGACCGGGGTCTGGTGCCGGTATTGATCGGGGGAACGGCCGAAGAGTATATTTTAACGGAAATTCAGCAATCTTGTGAAAAGATAATAAATTTATCAGGAAGAACAAGCATTCAACAGCTTTCCATGTTAGCAAAAGGCGCGCTTCTGTCTGTGGGTAACGATACGGGTCCCATGCATGTGATTGCCGCTTCCGGCTGCCCGAGTCTGGTGCTTTTTTCCGCCGCGTCTGACCCGGCGCGCTCCGCCCCGCAAGGGGAACATGTGAAGATTCTGCGGCGGGAGAAGCTCGCGGATCTCTCCCCCGAAGAGGTGCTGGAAAAAGCCCTCAGCTTAGTGTAAGTTGCCAGCCTTGTGATGTAACGGTGAGGCCACCATGATCCGGCTTATCTACGTCAGTCAGGCGCGGCGCGACCTTACGGAAAGCGATCTGCAGGCGATTCTGGCTACGTCCCGCCGGACGAATCAGGCGCTCGGCATCACCGGCATTCTCACCTATCACCCGCACGGGTTCATGCAGTGCCTTGAAGGCGAGCGCGAGGCAGTAGAAAAAATCTATGCCCGTATTTTATGCGATTCGCGCCATACCGAGGTTAAAACGCTGACCTATGACACTATTGATAAACGCCTCTTCCCCCTCTGGGCGATGGCATATGTGGGGCTGGATGACGTGACAAGCCGCGAAATTCTACGCAGACACAGGCTTGGCGGCGCGGCGGTGCCGCATTATGTCAGCCCTGAGGAAGTGCTCGAAATCGTGCAGGAATTTTCTGAAAATGTCACACGGCTTGTGGAACTGTGGTAGTCACATGAGGTGCGGGATATCACAGCACTAAAAGGCGAGCAGATACACTTCCTTGACGCTGGGCAGTGCGCGTATCTTTTCAAGCAGTGCGGGCGAGATATCCTGATCTACTTCGATCAGCGCCACCGCGTCAGACGCCTCCTTATTGCGCCCGAGATGGAAATTGGCGATGTTGATTTTTGCATCCCCAAGTAAATGCCCAAGATTGCCGATCAGCCCTGGTTTATCCTCATTATTTACATACAGCATCCGGTTGCCGATGCCCGCTTCCAGGGGCACTTCCCCCACCGCCACGAGGCGCGGCTTATCGCCAAACAAAGTGCCGCTGACGGAAAACGATCCCTTATCCGACACGACCGTTACCCGCATCAGGGTTTTGTAATGCGCCGTGCGCTCGTGGCGCACTTCCGACACATCGATATTACGCTCTTTCGCCACCACCGGGGCATTCACCATATTCACCCCTTCCATCATGGGGGTGAGCAAACCGTCAAGCGCGGCGGCGGTCAGCGGTTTGGTGTTCAGCTCGGTCACCTTGCCCTCAAATTCAATCATCACTTTGCTGATGCCTGCCTTCACCATCTGTCCCGCAAACCCGCCAAGGCGCGCGGCAAGGGTAAGGTAGGGCTTGAGCCGTGCCGCATCTTCCGCCGAAACTGACGGCATGTTAAGCGCGTTCATCACCGTGCCCACGGTGAGGTATTCCGCCATCTGTTCGGCCACCTGAATCGCCACATTTTCCTGCGCCTCCGAGGTGGAAGCACCCAGATGCGGCGTGGCCACCACCTGCTCCATGCCAAAGAGGGGGTTGCTCGTTGCGGGTTCTTCCTCAAACACATCCAGCGCCGCGCCTGCCACATGGCCGGATTCAATCGCCGCCTTCAGATCCGCTTCCACGATCAGCCCGCCGCGCGCGCAGTTAATAATCCGCACGCCTTTTTTGCATCTGGCCAGCGTATCCTTATTGAGCAGATGGCGCGTAGTGTCCGTCATGGGCGTATGGAGTGAGATAAAATCCGCACGCGGCAGAAGCTGCTCCAGCTCCACTTTTTCCACATTGATCGCGGCTGCACGCTCCGCCGAAAGGAAGGGGTCATAGGCAATCACTTTCATTTTCAGCCCCTGTGCGCGGTCGGCCACAATGCTGCCGATATTGCCGCAGCCAATCAGCCCCAGCGTCTTTCCCGCAAGCTCCACGCCCATGAATTTATTTTTCTCCCACTTGCCCGCATGGGTGGAGGCGCTCGCCGCCGGAATCTGCCGTGCAAGTGACATCATGAGTGCCAGTGCGTGTTCGGCGGTGGTAATCGAATTGCCAAAGGGTGTGTTCATCACCACAATACCGCGTGCGGTGGCGGCCTTCACATCCACATTATCCACGCCAATACCGGCGCGTCCCACCACTTTCAGCTTCGTTGCTGCTGCCAGTACTTTGGCATTCACTTTCGTGGCGGAACGAATCGCCAGCCCGTCATACTGGCCGATAATCTTAAGCAGTTCCTCTTCGGTAAGGCCGGTTTTGACCTCTACCTCGACCCCGTGATTCTTGAAAATCTGGATGGCCTGCGGGCTAAGTTTATCAGCAATCAGTACACTCGGCATGGGCGCCTCGACGCTAGGTTGGGGGTTGGTAGATATGTCGGGGCATTCAGATAGCAGACGCCCGGCAAATGGCAACAGGATTGGGCGGAACATGAAGCAGACCTTATACTGTTGCAAAAAAACACAGGTCGGATGCCATACTGTTAAAAATTACACAAACGTAACATTTTGTAATTCGACAAATATAAATCAGGTAGATTAATGCTGATGTGCCGCATGGCGTGATTCACAAACATTTGGAGATAAACCAATGAAATTAGCCTCTCACTACGCACTCAGATTGCTCGCTGTTACCTGCCTCGTGCCACTGGCATCCACCGCATGGGCGGATGATGGCGGCAAATGGTACGGAAAACTCTATGGCGGTTACTCCATGCTTGGCGATACGTCCTTTGATCAGGAAGGCGTGGCAGCGGCCGGCGCTACGGGCGACACCGATTCGGATGGCGGATTTCTCGCTGGCGGTGCTGTAGGTTATAATTTCACCAATAATATCGCAGCGGAGCTTGCGTGGGACTATATCACAAATGACACCACCGCGACATTTTCGGATGGTACCAGATCCACCGATGGGGATTTTTCATCGAGCATTTTCTTCCTGAACGGGTTTTATAAATTCGATCCGGTCAGTAATACAAAAATCCGCCCCTATCTCGGAGCGGGTATTGGTTACGTAGAAGAAATTGACATGGATCTCAAAACCGGTCCGTCTGAAACTTCCTACAGCAGTGATGGTGATTTTGCCTACCAGATCATGGCCGGCGCATCCTATCCGATTACCGACCGGTTCGATTTCAATACCGACATTCGCTATGTGCGCGTCGATAGCGTGGATCTCGAAAGAGAAGGTGGCGCGGGCAAGCTGAAAAGCGTTGACTATGATCCCGTCATTCTGACGCTTGGTGCAAGCTACAAGTTTTAACGCATACAAGGTTCTAGAGGAATAAGTTCAAGATACTTTCCTTTTTCTGAGTGAAGATTGATGCCGGGCGGCTCTCAGCTACCCGGCATTTTTTTATTATTACACAAACGTAACGCGCCGGAAACTATCCCGGTAAGGTGAAGCCCGGTAACGTCCATAGAACAAAAGCCCTTTTCAATTCTTCTTGAAGCGAGCCGTGTTTTATGTCTGCTGTCCATTCTCATTCCCGGCTGCAGTTGCTGTGCTACAGCGTGCTTGCTTTCCCACTGATGTTTGTCGGCCTGCCGCTTTATGTGTTCGCTCCGGAATTTTACGCGGCCGAATTTGGCGTGTCGCTTGTGACGCTTGGGTTTGTCATGCTGGGGCTGAGGGGGGTGGATGCGCTGCAGGATCTGCTGGTGGGCAGTCTCAGTGATCATTTTCACCGGCACCGCCGAAAGGTAATGGCCGTGGGCATGGTTGCGCTGGCGAGTGGATTCTGGATGGTGTTTCATCCTTCGCAGCAACATACGCTGCTCTTTTTTGCACTTGGCATGCTCGTCAGCGCGCTCGGTTTCAGCATCCTCAGTATTAACCTGCAGGCGCTGGGCGCGTTGTGGAATGCAAATATCCATGAGCGCACGCGCATCACCAGCTGGCGCGAAGCATTTGGGCTGCTTGGCCTGCTGGCAGCTGCCGTCGCCCCAAGCCTGCTTGGCTACACTGCGGATGCGCCGCGCGCGTTTCACCTGCTGACCTTGCTTTATGTGCCACTGCTGGTGATAAGCGGCCTCATCTTTTTCCGCTGGATGGGACGTGTGACTTTCACCCCGCCCGAAAAAAAGCAGAAGAAAAAACATTTTTCCCGTCTTTATCAGCGCTGGAATCTTCAGTTTTTCGGCATCTATACGCTGAATACACTGGCCAGTGCTGTGCCCGGCGTGCTGGTGATTTTCTTTATCACCGACCGGCTACAGGCCGCCGAACATACCGGCTTATTTCTGCTGCTTTATTTCTTAAGCGGTGCCTGCAGCATGCCGCTATGGCAATGGGTGGCCAGACGCATCGGTAAAAAACAGGCCTGGATGGCGAGCATGCTGCTTGCCGCCTCAGCATTTCTTGCCTGCGTTACACTTGCTGCGGGAGATACGGTGGCATTTGCGCTGCTATGTCTGGTGGCGGGCATGACGCTGGGTGCGGATCTGGCGCTTCCTCCCTCTATTCTCGCAGATCAGATCGACCGCGCGCGGGATCATGACGTGGCCTCTTATTATTTCTCAACCACCACGTTTCTTTCTAAAACCGCGCTGGCGCTTGCCACCGGTGTTGTTTTGCCGATACTCGGCGCGCTGGGCTATCAGCCAGGCACAGTGACCGATTATGGGGTGACGGTCTATTTAAGTTATGCCTATGCCGTCATTCCTGCCATACTCAAGGTCAGTGTTGCCTTGTGGCTATGGTATTTTATTAAGTCCATCATTAACTCAGGAGATAGATATGAAGTTCGCCGCAATGCTTGTCAGCATTCTCACCCTGCTTAGTGCCTGCGATGGCAGTATTGAGGGCGAGAAATACCTCAAGAATGAGCCGAAACTGGTACTTGAGGAGTATTTTAACGGCCATGTCGATGCCTGGGGCATTATTCAGGATCGCAGCGGCAATGTCATCAGCCGCTTTGATGCAAAAATCATCGGTAGCTGGAAAGGTAATGAAGGCACGCTTGAGGAGGAGTTTACCTATTACGACAGCAACGAAAAACAATACCGTACATGGGTTATCACGAAGCTTGATGATACGCGCTATGAAGGCAGAGCCGGAGATATTATCGGCACGGCTACCGGGAAATCTTTTGGTAATGCCCTTTTTTGGACGTATGAAATGGATGTGCCGGTGGATGGTACCACTTACCGGCTGACGTTTGATGACTGGATCTGGGGGATGAATGATGGGGTCATCATCAACCGATCCTACCTTAAAAAATACGGAGTTACGGTTGCCGAAATCACCATTTTCATGAAGAAGAAAGACTGATTGCTGCCCTTGCAGAAAGACGAGGTATCCATGCGCATACTGGTTATTGAAGACGACAGTAAAGTCTCTGATTTTATACAAAAAAGCCTGAACGAGCTTGGCCATACGGTTGATCTTGCCACCAATGGTAAAGACGGTCTGTTCATGGCTACCACCGAACGCTACGATGTGATGGTGGTAGATCGCATGCTTCCCGAAATTGACGGGCTTGTGATTCTGCAGACCATGCGCGCGTCTGGCAATAAAACCCCGGCGCTGATTTTAAGCGCCATGGGCAAGGTGGATGACCGGGTCAAAGGTCTGCGCTCTGGGGGAGATGATTATCTGGTCAAGCCTTTTGCGTTTTCAGAGCTGCTGGCGCGGATTGAGCTTCTGGTTGAGCGCTGCTCGCGGGTGGATGTGCGCGAAACAAAGCTTTCCGCCTATGACCTGACGATGGATCTGCTGGCGCGCAAGGTCACCCGCGGCAAAGAGGAAATTGAACTGCAATCGCGCGAATTCCGCCTGCTTGAATATCTGCTGCGCCATAAGGGTCAGGTGATCACCAGAACCATGCTGCTTGAACATGTGTGGGATTATCATTTTGATCCCCAGACGAATGTGGTGGATGTGCATATCAGCCGGCTCAGGCAGAAAATTGATTCCGGTCACGGCAAAAAGGTAATCAAGACCATTCGCGGCTCCGGCTATATTGTGGATGGGGAAAGCTGATGAATGCCGTAAGATACGTCAGAAAATTCTGGAGAAGCTCGAGCTTCTTCGTCGCCAGCTTTTTTTCACTCTTGCTGCTGATGGTGATCGGGCTTGTGATGTATTACCTCTCACTCGCCAGTAATGATACATTGTTCAAAGAGTCCGAAGCGGCGATTGATTCTGAAATCCGACTATTTCAGGAAGCCGGCACCGCCCATGGCATGAAGCAGGTGCGCGACCTTCTCTCGCGCCGCCTTCAGGATCCGGCGAATAGCTACGTCTATGCGCTCTTGCGCCCGGATGACTCGATTACCATGGGAAATCTTGATCGCTGGCCTGTTATTGATGAAGAGTCGGCAAAACCCGGCATCCTCTTTTTTGAAATACCGCACGCGCAGTTAACGCTGCCTACCATGAGTATCCGCGCCATGAGCAATCATTACGATATCATGGCAAAATTACATTCCTTTGATGACGGCCAGCGCCTGCTGGTGGGAAGAAATATCGATGATCTTGAAATCGCACAGTGGGTCACGCTGCGCTTCGGCTGGGTGGTGGTGGGTATCGTGTTGCTTTTAGGGGTGGGGTGTTTTCTCATTGGCAGTTTTGTCGTCACTAAAATCAACAGTATTTCTAAAACCGCCAGCGACATCATGCAGACAGGTAATATTACCAAGCGCATCCCCGGTGATTCATCCTGGGATGATCTGAGCAAACTGATTCAGGTGTTAAACCGCATGCTGGATGAGATCGAGGCACTCGTCCTCAACACCAAGCGCGTGACCGACAATATCGCGCATGATTTACGCACGCCACTTGCCCGGCTGCATACCGATCTGGCTAAAGTGAGGGATATCACGTTACGCGAAGACCTGACCAGAGAAGTTGATACTCTGCTGGCCATGTTTAATGGGTTACTGCGCATTGCAGAAATAGAAACCGAGCATAAAATTTCGGGGTTTACTACGTTAGCCCTGAATGAGATTGTGGAAGACGCCGAGGCGCTTTACCGTCCGCTGGCGGAAGAAAAACAGATTACGATTACCTGCGAAACCATCCCTTGCCCGTTTTCGGCGACAGGGATCTATTATTTCAGGCCTTCGCCAATATCATCGACAATGCCATTAAATTTACTCCGAACGGCAAACATATTGCCGTCACGCTTACTGAAAAAGAAGACGGCATTGTGTTTGCGGTCGAAGATTCCGGCCCCGGTATTGACAAAGCGAAGCAGGAGCAGGTGTTTGAGCGTTTTTACCGCGAGGAAAAAAGCCGCAGTTCGCCCGGCCACGGGCTTGGACTCTCTATCGTCAAAGCAGTGATACAGCTACACCGGGGGAAAATTTCATTTATAAATATTCCCTCTGGTATGCGGTGCGAGGTAGTGCTTCCGCGCATGAAGGTAGATAAATCCTGATGCTCATGTGACTCCACTGTCTTCACTGGAAAGAGAATATATTTGATTTGTATCAAAACTTGATTATAGAGACGGGTGGTGCGTCTGCCTC
>CANHAG010000035.1 GCA_947458525.1 Rhodospirillaceae bacterium
AAGGGTGGAATCTGAGCATCATCAAGCGCTGCCGCACGGATTTTGAGCAGGCGCTCACGCGCCTGACACAAGGCATGATTACGCCCGAGATTACAGCCGCAAGCACCCCGGTTTCGCCACCGGCACCGGCACCAGTGGTGGAACCCACCGCTTCCATTTTTTACTTCCCTTTTGATGAATACCGGCTGAAAGGCGAATCGCTTGAATCGCTGCAACGGTTCATCACCGGTATCATTGCGGCGGGGCCTGCGGAAATTATCATCAACGGCCATGCAGACCGCGCAGGGTCAGAGGAATATAACCTCGCCCTTTCCGAGCGCCGGGCGCGCTTTGTGCTTGATAAACTGCTCGCCGCAGGCATTGACCAGAGCGCTATCAGCTATTACGCCTTTGGCGAGACCGATCCGCGCGTGGCGACGGAAGACGGGGTGGCTGAACAGGCCAATCGCCGTGTTGAAATTTTCATCGAGTAATGCATGGGCGACAGCGCCTCAATCCTTGCGATATTCTACGGCCATCTGCTGGTGCTGGTGGCGGGGTACGGAATGAGCGTGATACTGGGCGGCCCGCTTTATGCCTATGCCGGCCGGCCAGTGGCGCGTAAGCTGCGCGACATCCTCACGCGCACGGGCGAAAAACTCAACCAGCGCAGTGTCTCCGTGCGTGTCTGGCGGGGGGTGGTGCTGGTCGGGTTTCTGCTGTTTTTCTCACTCCTGCTTGGCGGAACGCTGGGCGCAGGCGCGGGCGCGGCACTGCTCATTGCCATCTTCACCGGCATTCCCTACCCGCTCTGGTGGGCAATCAAGGCTGTGCGGGCGGCGAAACGACAGGATGATGCCGCGCTGCAGCATTGTGCCCGTGCCATGACCGGGCAGGAGGGGCGCGATTATCACGGCGCGCTGAGAATCATGATTACCGGTCTGGCCGATCATTTCACCCTCACCCTCATTGGTGGTGCGTTCTGGTTTATACTGCTCGGCGCCGCCGGATGGTTCGGCTATCTGGCACTCGCCGCCGCCGCCCGCGCATTCCCGGTGACGGAAGAATCCTGGCGCGCCTTTGGCTGGGCGCCGGATCGGCTGTTTCGCCTCACCAATGCCCTGCCGGTTTTGCTGGGCGCGCTGCTGGTGCTGCTGGCGGCGCTGCTGGTGCCAAAAATATCGCCGGCGCGCGGCTTACGCGCTTTTTTCCGTGCGCAACACTCGCGCCATCTGCATCTGATTGCCGGGCTATTAAATATCACCCTTGGTGGCCCCGGCTGGCGTGGGGGTGCGCCCACCCCCCACGCCTGGATTGGTGAGGGGCGCGCGCAAATCGAGCCGGACGCGCTGTTGCGCATGGTGCTGCTTTATGCCGCCGCCCTGATTCTGCTGATGGTATTTTTGCTGCTTATCATAGGGTTATAAGACGCCTCCCTCCTGACGACCCCTCCCGCATTTCTGCCGGATTGTCACAAAAACTTCATGAATCTCAGCGTGTTTCTATGCCCGCACTCAGGTAGAATAGGGTTGTGATTTCAGGATTTTTGTGACCATGCAAGCAAATGTAGCAGAACCAGGCGTAACCTCAGCCGCTGCCCCCACCCCGGCAGCGGAGCCCGCGCTGCCACTGGCGGTGCGCCCTACTTCGGGTATGAATCCGCTTCATTCCCAAACCGAATCTACGCTCGCCCCCACCTCGGAATTCGTGCGGCTGTTTCTGCTGGGCTGGACGGTGCGCTATATTTTCCGCGGCGGCCCCAAAGAAATTTTCAGCGACAGAACCTTTGATGCGATTCGCCGCCCCATGACACGGATGGTGGAATTTTTCGCCGGCAGAAGCGCGCGGCGCATGGAAGAGGCGCTGGCCAAAGCGGAGCATCAGCCTGTACTGCGCCATCTTGCCAGCAAAAGCGCGGCCGAAATCGAGACGTTTTTTTCATCCCGCCATCGCGCGGATCCGGGGATTGATGCATCGGTGCGCGAATCCGGCCAGAAACTCTATGCTTCCTTGCGCAAGGAAATCGGGCGCTGGCGCGGCAAGCCGGAAGAAGACATGGCCCATATCATCAACGATCATGCGCGCGGTGCTGCCCCCGCCCTTTCTGCCACATCCCTGTGGCGTATTGCGGGCAATGTGCGCAACGGCATGCATGATATGGCCTACAGTCTTGCGTTAGGCCTCAGCAGTGCGGCACTCAGCTTCACTTATAGCCGCATGGTGCGCAGCGACATCCGCAACATGTTCAGCGAAGTGGTGGCTTACGAAAAAGGCATCACCCCCGATCAGGTCAAGTTCAGCGATATTGCCGCCAGCAGCAATCGTATCATTCAGCGCACCGTCCATAATTACCGGGTGAAGCTTGCCCAGCGACTGGGCACGGATGCGTTATTTTTCGGCTTCGCACCCTTCAAATCCGAAGGTATTACCGACATACTGCTGGGCGTCAAAGGCACGCAGATTTTAGCAGAAACATGGAAGCGCAAACCCACCTTGTTTGAAGATCTTGTCACGCTCGTAAATAACAAGATCAACCCGCGCAACGGGCTTGGCCAGCAGGTGACAGTGGGGGAAGTCTTCGATCTTTACCAGCATTATGCCGAACAATTCTCACCACATAAGATGTTTCACAACGTGCTGGAACGAGGCTCGGGCGAGGGCGCAATCTGGGCGAAGAGCGAGCCGATTTTCGAACGTATCACCCAGCTGATGAATCTTACCTATGCGTATAAACACCCCACGCAGCTCGACGCATCCGGCCAGACTGTGGAGCAGGCCAATTTCCCGCTGCCGAAGCTGATCTATCTGCTCGGCCGCGACCTTATTGACCCGCGCGAGCCCGAGCGTACGCTCGCTTATATCGAAATCGCCAACCGCTACGGTATGGAAGAAGTAAAGATGCTGGAAGAGGGCTTACGCAACGGCAAACCGCTTGCGCAACTGCTCGTGAACTATCCTGCGATTCGCCTTGCGCCCCGGATGCCTGAGGCGCCGCGCCCTGCTCCCGCTGCACCCAACAGCATTACGCAGGTCAACCACCCGGAAAAAGCGCCGGAGCAGACACTGCCAAAAACCACCGTGAACAGCGCTTCGAGCCAGCTGCACCCGTCATCCGCGCCGGTATATGTACCCTCGCTGTAATCTCGAATCTTCGCATCGGGGGCTGTCAGATGCTTTGTCTTTTTCCCTAAAATCCACTCCCCCGGTGGCGGGGGAGCTGCATTTCCCGGTTCAGATACACATGCATGAGTAACCCGCAGGCGGCCAAGGTCGTCATGAGGAACGACCCGCCGTAAGAGAGAAACGGCAGGGGCACACCCACCACAGGAATCATGCCCATCACCATCGCCATGTTGATGAAGATATGGGCAAACAGCATCGCCCCCACCCCTGCCGCCACCAGCCGGCCATAAAGATGGCGACAATTCATCATCAATAGCAGCGAGAAAGTGAGCAGCACTGCATAAAGCAGTATCAGCACCAGCGCCCCTATAAAACCCAGCTCTTCGGTCAGCATGGTGAAAATGAAATCCGTCTGTTTTTCAGGCAGAAAATCAAGCTGGCCCTGCGAGCCTTCAAGCAGGCCTTTGCCAAGAAATCCGCCCGAACCAATGGCAATCTGCGATTGCAGAATATTATAGCCCGCCCCAAGCGGATCGCTTGCGGGGTCAAGAAACGTCATCACCCGGCGTTTCTGATAGTCATGCAGCATGCTGTAGGCAATGGGTAGCGCCGCCACGGCCGCAGCAATCACACCAGCGAAATAATACCAGCGAATGCCTGCGGCAAAACACATCACAAACGCAATAAAGGCGAGAATCGTTGCCGTACCGAGATTGGGTTGCAGCAAAATCAGCAGCGCCGGTAGCGCCAGAAGAATCCCCGGAATCACGAGCAGAAACAGATGGCGCGCGCCTTCGAGTGTGGCAGTGTGAAAATAGCGCGCCAGGGCTAAAATCAGGGCGAGTTTCATCAGCTCTGAAGGTTGCAGGTTGAACATGCCAAGGCTTACCCAGCGCTGCGCCCCCATGCCGATCACCCCGATCGCCTCCACAATGATCAGCAGCATCAGCCCCGCCCCATACGCAATATAAGAAAGCCGGAAAAGCTTCTGACAGGGCATAAGCGCCAGCAGGAAAAACACCATGAGCCCAAGCGCGGCGCGAATCGCCTGCGGCAGGGCAAACAGGCGGGGGTTACCGCCAGCAGCCGAATATTGCATGATAAGCCCAAGCAGTAAAAGCGCCGCAATCGTGAGCAGCACCGGGCCGTTCATTTCCTGCACACGTCGGAGCGAACGCCTGAATTTCTGGGAGGAAAAAATCATGTGGGCTGCTCCATCACCGGGGCGTCAGGGGCAATGCCCATGAGCTCAAAGGTTTTACGCATCACATCACGCGCAACGGGGGCGGCCGCCGAAGCACCGCCGCCGCCATGTTCAATCATCACCGCACAGCAATATTCAGGCTTGGGCAGGGGCCCATAACCCACAAACAGCGCGTGGTGGCGGAAGCGCCAGGGAATGCGCGACTGATCCTGCCCGCGCACGGTAATTCGCCGCACCTGCGAGGTGCCCGTCTTGCCGCCAAACTTGAAGGCCGGCTCGCGCAGGCCGCTGGCATAGGCGGTGCCGCGCGGGTCATTGGTCACCATATCCATGCCCTCGATCGCGAGTTTGAGATATTCCGGGTCAATATCCACATAGCCCTCCGTACGGATGGCGGTTTCCGTCGTCAGGCGCGGCAGAATTTTCTTGCCGCCATTCACCATCCGCGCCGTCATGACCGCAAGCTGTAGCGGCGTTGTCAGCACGTCTCCCTGACCAATACTGGCATTGATCGTCTCCCCCGGATGCCAGATAGTACCGCGCGCGTTGCGCTTCCATTCGGGGTCAGGGATGATACCGGGTTTTTCCCCCATCAGCCCCAGTTTTGTTGACGCGCCAAGCCCGAACTCGCGCGCTGTTTCGGCGATGGCCTCAATCCCCACGGCGCGCCCGGCGGTGTAAAAAAACGTATCGCAGGACTGGGCTATGGCACTCTTGTAATTCATGCTGCCGTGGCCTTCGGGCTTCCAGCAGTTAAAGCGGTGATTGCCCAGCATGAAATGGCCGGGGCAATAAACGGTCGTCTGCGCGTTGATTTTACCCGCGCGCAGCGCCGCAAGCCCCACCAGCATTTTGAAGGTGGAGCCGGGCGGGTATTGCCCGGTAATCGCCTTATTCATCAGCGGCACGCGCTCATTGGCGTTGAGCGCCTTCCAGTAATCCGCACGGATGCCTTTGCTGAATTGATTGGGGTCAAAGCCAGGCATGGAAACGAGCGCGAGGAGATCGCCATTATGCACATTCATCACCAGTACTGCGCCTGATTGATCGCCGAGCCTGCCAACAATAAATTCCTGAAGCCGACTATCAACGGTCAGCTGCAGCGTGCCCCCGGGGACGGGCGGTTTCTTCGCCAGCTCACGCACGGGCTGCCCCAGCGCATTCACCTCGATATGGCGTGTGCCGGCGGTGCCGCGCAGCCGTTCTTCAAACACTAGCTCGACGCCGTTTTTGCCGATTTTCATGTCCGGTAATTTCAGCAGCGGATGGTCGCGGTTATCACTCTGCGCTACTTTGCCGACATAGCCGATCAGATGCGCCGCATGATCGGCAAACGGGTAATTGCGCCACTGGCCTTCCTCAATAAACACGGCCGGAAGCTCAGGTAAGTGAAACTCGATTTTCGCCATCACCTCCCACGGCAGCTGCTCCATCAGCAATAGCGGCGCGGCCGGGCGGCGGGGGGGAATTTCGGCCAGAAATTTCTCGCGTGTGGCGTTCGGCCAGCCCAGAAGCTCTGCCAGACGGGTGAGGCTCGCGCGCGCCTGTAGCGGCTTGTCGCGGTCGATCATCAGGCGGAAGTTAATATCATTACCCGCCATGACCACGCCCTGACGATCCGAGATAATGCCGCGCGGCGGTATGATAAGCTGCACCTTGACGCGGTTGCCCTCGGCCTCGGTTTTCAGCTCATCGCCACGTACAAACTGCAGGTAATAAAGCCGGCTGAGAAGCGCCAGCCCGGCAGCAGCCTGCACTCCGCCAATCACTAAAGCGCGGCGGCGAGTCATTCGTTGCTGATCGTGAGGTCGGCGCATGGTGATGGTTATACTCGCTTCTGCCGGCAATCGTCATGCGCAAAAAACAATTCCTGAATGCGGAAAGACATTATACGCTTGGTTATAGTATGCAACGCCCGTGTCAGTTTCTGCTTCTGTTGAACATGCTGTATCTGTTCGCGCATGGCGCGGCGGCAACGCAGGCGGTACTTGCCGGGGTCTGGCCAAAGACCACGGTGACCGCAACCACCCTACCCAAAACACCGGTTATCGATCGTTATGGCCGCGCCGAGGTGGTGGGCGAGCAGCCCGCGCTGCTTGCCGCAGGCAAGGTGGTGATGGATGGCAGCATTGAACATGCGCGCTGGCGTGCGGCAGAGCATGAGGCACGCGGCGCGCGGCGCGGGCTGTGGCGCACCCTGCCCATCCTCAGCGCAGATAAGGCAGAAGGCCATGCGGGCGAGTTTGCGCTGGTGCGCGGCAAGGTGGTGGGTACCTATCAATCGCGCGAGGATTGGTATGTTAATTTCGGCGAGAACTGGAAAAACGATTTCACCTTACGCATCCCGCGCCGATACTGGAAAAAATTCCCGAACCCGGAAATGCTTGTTGGTAAACATATCGAAGCACGCGGGGTACTTCATATGCGCAACGGGCCAATGATTACCCTCCAGTTTCCCGGCCAGATGGTGGTGGAGTGAGAGCGCTAATTACCAACCTGTGATAATAGTAAGTGCGCAGGCGATGCTTGTGTTGGTCAGATTATAATTATCTGACGTGGCTGCACTCGTGCAATTGGGTGTATAGCTTGTTGTATGTGGCTGAGATAACACTTTTCCTGAATTTGCGATTCCGTCATCCACCTTCGTGTCGATGCTCCATGCTTCTTCCGGTTTTAGAGCGGAAAACATAGTTTCCGCTGTTGGAGTTTCTGTGCCAAAATAAAATACGTGACCGTAATTAGCGACATAATAATACAGATTACCGGAAGCGGTAATTGGCCCGATATAACGCGTTTGCCAACCTGCATTGCCAAGTTTGCTGCGAGGTACATTTATGCCGATATTACCATCAAAGCCGGCGCTCGCTGCTCCATTCATACCAGTATAGGTACCTTCGATAAGGCCAGCATGCTGTAATTGGCGCCAGAATTGGAAGCTTTCTGAGCTTAAGTTTATAGCAGTAGCATCTGACAGCGTTCCATTGCCATCGCCATCGCAGCTACCGGGGGCGCTTACAGCGGCAGAGGAATTAGTGACACAGTGAGCTGCGCTTACTTGTCGACCCCAAAACGCTGTAGCATTGCGCATATCGCCAGGCAGAGCCAAATATTTATCGCGGAAGGTTCCAACCGCAGCCTGATAACCCTGCAACTCTCTGGTAACACTCCGCAATTCCGCCGCGCGAATGAGGGATTGTCCGGACATGATTCCCCCCACCAGCAGGCCGAGAATGACCAGCACAATGGCCAGTTCGATGAGGGAGAAGCCGGCCATACGTGTCACCCCGTCGCATGACGGGGTCTGGTCTGATGGGCAAGACCGGATGCCGTCATGAAGACGGCATGACAGGGCGCAGGATTCCGGGTGAGGGCGGGAGGAGGGTGAGAAGCCCCTATTTTTTGTCATCCCCGCGACTCGTAGCGAAGCGGAGAGAGGCGGGAATGACAAGCGGGGGCGAGGCAACCTAACCATCACCAACCCGCCAGTAACGGAAGATTCAGCGCAGGGGATAAGGGTAAAAGACCGACTCTGGCGCATGGGATTGCCTTGTGTAAAAAGGAAATGAAAGTGTGTGAATTATAGCCGAAACTGCAGATTTTCTCAAGGGTGAAAGCTATATCGAAATCCTACCGGGTATGCCGCGGATTCAATAAGTGATTTCTTGGTTGTAGACTGGCTCGTAGATACTATGAGTGAACGCATCATGCAGTCCCGCGATAGATCCGCTACCTGGCACTATCTTACCCGAACCTGGGTGGGGCAGGATCCGTTTGCTGTCGTGCGCGCGGCGGGTGAAGCGCTGCATCCGGGTATGCAGCTTTCGCCCTATGAAGCCTATCTGCTGCAGTGGCTGGTGCGCATCAGCGATGCGCGCCATATCCTTGAGATTGGCAGTTTTGCAGGCTATTCCGCCTGCTGGCTGGCAGGTGGCCTGCCGGCATCAGGCACCCTTACTACGCTTGAAAAACAGCCCGCGCATGCGACACTCGCCCGTACCCATACGCAGCACGACACGCGCATCCATGTGGTGGAGGCAGACGCGCGGGACTGGCTGAACACTTACCGTGGTACGGGGTTCGATTTTCTGTTTATTGACGGGGAAAAACGCCGCTACGGTGACTATCTGGATGCGGCGTTGCCGCACCTTACCCCTGACGCATGGATTGTGGCAGATAATACGCTGCTCTTTGGCGCAATGGCGGGCATAGCAGACCGCAACATCGCACCAGAAACCATTGCCGCAATGCAGCAATTTAATGCACGCCTCGCGGATGCCCGATA
>CANHAG010000036.1 GCA_947458525.1 Rhodospirillaceae bacterium
CCACCTCATAGGCCTCCTCAATCGTGTAGGGGGCGATGGTGGCAAAATTCTGCTCCACATCCCACGGGCAGCCGGTTTCCCTATCGCGCAGCCGCGCCATGATGGTGAGTAATGCCTGCGTATGGGTGAGTGACATGTTGCAGTTTTCCCTGATTGCGCTATCCCTAGCCGGAATCATCGTAAAGAACAACCATGCACCGATTTGCCAGCCCCGCTCGTTTTTCCCGCATGATCCGCGCTCTGCTCCCGGTCGTGGTGACCCTTACGCTTGCGCTTGCTGTTTACGGCCTGCATCTTGGCTTTGCTGCGCCTGAGGATTATCAGCAGGGCGTTACGGTGCGCATCATGTATCTGCATGTGCCCTCGGCCTGGATGGCCACGATGATCTATGGCGCAATGGCGCTGCTTTCGGCACTATACCTCATTTTCAAACATGAGCTGGCGGCGCTTATTGCGCGGGAACTGGCGGCAATTGGCGCGCTCTTCACCGCCGTTACCCTTCTTACCGGCATGATCTGGGGCAAGCCCATGTGGGGCACCTGGTGGGTGTGGGATGCCAGGCTGACGAGCCTGCTGATACCGCTATTTCTTTATGCCGGATTCATGGCAGTCGCCGGCAGCGGAACAGGGCAGGAAAAGGCGAAAGTCGCAGCCTCGTGGCTGTGTATTGTGGGCGCTGTCAACCTGCCCATCATTAAGTTTTCGGTGGAGTGGTGGAATACACTGCACCAGCCCGCAAGCATTCTGCGTATGGATGGGCCGACGATTGATCCCAGCATGCTCACCCCGCTTTTTATTATGCTGGCAGCTACTGCCTGCCTGACTGTGGCGCTGCTTTTCCTGCGGGTGGAAGCGGCGCTGGCCGAGCAGAAAATCCGGCGCTTGCAAATCATGAAAATCAGTCATAAAGACGCTGCCCTATGACCTTCGTTGTGACCGACGCCTGTGTGCGCTGCAAATATACGGACTGTGTCGAAGTCTGCCCCGTGGATTGCTTCTATGAGGGCGAGAATATGCTCGTCATCCACCCTGATGAATGTATCGATTGTGGCGTGTGCGAGCCGGAATGCCCGGTAGAGGCGATCAAACCCGAGTCTGAAGATCTGCTCAAATGGGTGGAGATCAACCGCGAATATGCACAAGTCTGGCCGGTTATCACGAAAAAGAAGCCCGCCCCTCAGGATGCAGATGAGTTCAAGGGCATAAAAGACAAATTTGAGACCCATTTCAGCCCCGAACCGGGGACAGGGGATTAGGATAGCGCCGTTGCCGTTGTAAGAAATGCTATTTCTGGCGACAATAGAGGTGGTTTTTAGTATTGTGCAACCCGACCACTGAGTAAAAGGGTATGATTCTTTCAACTAAAGGACGTTACGCCGTGATGGCGATGGTAGATCTTGCGCTGCAGGAAGAGGGAACGCCTGTGGCACTTACCGCAATTGCCACGCGGCAGGAAATTCCGCTGGCCTATCTTGAGCAGATTTTCGCCAAACTCAAACGCGCGCAGCTGGTATCTTCCGTTCGCGGGCCGGGGGGCGGGTATATGCTCACGAAGCCAGCCAGAATAATCACGATTGCGGATATTATCCTAGCGGCCGAAGAATCGATTAAAATGACGCGCTGTGAAAACGATAGCCATCAGGGCTGCATGGCACCAAAAACCCGCTGCCTGACGCATGATCTCTGGGAGGGGCTCGGCCAGCAGATTCACCATTATCTCGACTCGGTAACGCTCGCAGATGTCGCCACGCGCAGGCTTTCAGAAAAACTGCCCCCGGGGATGGGAACAAAAGCGAAGCACGGTGCGGGCGTGGTAACCAACATTCTGTAACCACCCGGCATATATGATCTATCTCGACCATAACGCGACCTCATTCCTGCGCCCCGCCGTGCTGGCCGCAATGCGGGAGGTGGAGGGGCTGGCGCTTAACCCTTCATCCGTTCATGGCGCGGGGCGACGTGCGCGCCAGCTTCTGGAGGAGGCGCGGCGGGAAGTAGCGCAGGCCATCAGCGTATTTCCGGCCGAACTCACCTTCACCGGCTCGGCCACCGAAGCCAATAACGCCGTGCTTCGGGGGTTTTTAGGCCCCAGATTTGTGGCGGCCACCGAACATGCCTCGATTGCCAAAACCGGGGCGCTGCTGGGGGCGGATATTCTTCCCGTCGATGCAAACGGGCTAGTTGATCTTGCGATACTTGATGCCAAACTTGCAGCGCTCGGCGGCACTCGCGCACTGGTCTCGGTCATGCTTGCCAATAATGAAACGGGAGTGATTCAGCCGATTGCCGAAATTGCCAACATCGTCCATCGGCATGGTGGCCTGCTGCATACGGATGCGGTGCAGGCGGTCGGAAAAATCCCCCTCGATTGTGGGCTGCTGGGAGCAGATATGGTGACGCTCGGCGCCCATAAAATCGGCGGACCGGTGGGGATTGCCGCGCTGGTGATACGGCAGAAACAGGCGCCCACACCGCTGTTGACGGGGGGCGGGCAGGAATCTGGCCACCGGGCAGGTACGGAAGATGTAGTAAAAGCCGTTGGGTTTGCAGCCCTGATGCGCGAGGTGGTGAACTGCCCTGGGATGGTGGAATTACAGCGTCTCAGGGATGGGATGGAAGCCGCATTGGTGGCGGCGGGTGGGGTGGTCATGGGGGCGAGTATTACCCCCCTTACGTCCCCCCCGCTTGCGGGGGGGATAAACAAAGAGGCGCAAGCGGGGGAGATAAATAAAGAGGAGAAGGCGGGGAAGATAAGAGAAGAGGCGCAGGCTTGCTCAGTTCACTCCCCCAGTAAACGGGGGGAGCAAGAGGGGGGAAGCATCACATCCCGCTTGCATAGTGCAGTGAATAATGTGCCGCGCCTGCCCAATACCAGCATGATCGCCATGCCGGGGGTGGCGGCGGAAACGCAAATCATGCATTTTGATCTGGCAGGGTTTGCGGTTTCGGCTGGATCTGCCTGTTCTTCGGGACGCATTGCCCCTTCGCATGTCTTACGCGCCATGGGGGTGGAGGAGGCGCTTTTATCAAGCGCTATCCGCATCAGTCTGGGGTGGAACACCACGGAAGCAGAGATACATTCCTTCATCTCTGCCTGGTGTGCGACCAGAAAGCGTCTGGGAAGGAAATCAGATCACCCATTATCAGCCGCATAGATGCTCAGGCCAGCTCGACATAATCTGCGAGCATTTTCTTCACACCACCATGTTTGAAGGCAATCTGCAGATGGTCGCCTTCGGCACTCAGTACCACGCCATAACCGAATTGCTCATGCTTCACCCGCGCGCCCTTGCGGATAGAAGCCGGTTCAGCGCGCGCCGGCTGTGGCTCTACCCTGCCCGCCAGAATGGTTTCCATTTCTTTCTGGAAAAGCTGCGGGCCGGTAGCACGGCGCGCATAAGGCCCGCCATCCAGAAATTCTATGACATCCTCCGGCAGCTCCGCTAAAAAACGCGAAGGCACGCTGGATTGCCATTGATTATAAATCCGCCGGTTGGCGGCGTGGCTGATGGTCAGGTGCTTGCGTGCCCGGGTGATGCCTACATAGGCAAGCCGGCGCTCCTCCTCAAGCCCGCGTGCGCCCATTTCATCGAGCGTGCGCTGGGAGGGGAACAGCCCCTCCTCCCAGCCGGTGAGAAATACCACGTCAAATTCAAGCCCCTTGGCCGCATGCAGCGTCATGATGCTGACCATATCCTCGGCCGCCTGCGCCGCGCCATCCGTCACCAGCCCCACATGGTCAAGGAAGCTCTCCAGATCAGGAAATTCGCCCAGCGCCCGCACCAGCTCACGCAGATTCTCGATACGCCCCGGAGCTTCAGGCGAGCTATCTGCCTGCCACATGGCGCGGTAGCCGGATTGCTCGAGCATGAGATCTGCCAGCTCGCTCAAGGTTTTTTCTTTCGCTTCCGCCCGCCATATATCAAACTGATGCAGCAGATGCGCAAGGGTCTGCGATGTTTTGCCGCGAATCACTTGCGCTGAAAGTAGTTGTGTCAATGCCTGATAGAGGGAGGAATTGCCCGCCCGTGCTGCCTGATGAAGCTGCTCGAGCGTGGCTTTGCCGATGCCGCGTTTGGGGGTGTTGATGATACGCTCAAACGCCAGATCATCATGCGGCTGGTGCAGCACGCGCAGATAGGCCACCGCATCGCGGATCTCAAGCCGCTCATAAAACCGCAAACCACCCACCACGCGGTAGGGCACGGCTAGCGTCAAAAACCGCTCCTCAAACGCGCGGGTCTGATAGCCCGCCCGCACCAGCACGGCCATATGCGCAAGCGAAACACCGTCACGCTGATAGGCTTCGATTTCCTCGCCCACAAAGCGCGCTTCTTCTGCGTCATCCCATACGGATTTGATACGCAGGGGCGCGCCGCCCTCCCCTTCTGTCCACAAGGTTTTGCCAAGACGCGCGCGGTTATTGGCAATCAGGCAAGAGGCGGCTTTGAGGATGGGCGTGGTAGAGCGGTAGTTGCGCTCGAGGCGGATGATTTTCGCGTCTGGAAAATCCTGCTCGAACTTGAGGATATTCCCTACCTCCGCCCCGCGCCAGCCATAGATGGACTGATCGTCATCTCCCACACAGCACAGATTTTTATGGCCAAGCGCCAGCAGCCTCAGCCAGAGATATTGCGCGGTGTTGGCATCCTGATATTCATCTACCAGAATATAGCGGAAACGCTGGGCATATTCCTGCAGAATCTCAGGGTGTGCGGCAAAAATGGTGAGGTTATGTAGGAGCAGATCCCCGAAATCCGCGCAGTTGAGGGTTTTTAACCGGTGCTGATAGACCGGATAAAGCCGCGTGGCGATCTGCTCCACCGTATATTCGCCTTCTTCGCCTTTGATTTTATCGGGCGTCAGCCCGCGGTCTTTCCAGCTCTGTATTTTATAGAGCACCGCCCGTGGTGGAAATTTCTGGTGATCAATATTCGCAGCAATGAGCAGCTGTTTAATCAAGCGCTGCTGGTCGTCATCATCGAGAATGGTGAATTGCGGTGTCAGCCCCACGCGCTCAGCATGGCGGCGCAGAATCCGCGCGCCGATGGAATGAAATGTGCCTAGCCACACACTCCCCGCCACTTCCGGTTCCAGCCCGCTTTCCACCACCAGCCGTGTCACGCGCTCGCGCATTTCGGCCGCGGCTTTGTTGGTGAAGGTCACGGCCAGAATCTGGCTGGCAAAAGCGCGTTTGGTGACAAGCAGATGCGCAATGCGCGTGGTCAGCACTTTGGTTTTACCCGTGCCCGCACCGGCCAGCACCAGCAGCGCGCCTTCGGTGGTGGTCGCGGCATTGCGCTGCTCGGGGTTGAGCCCGGCAAGGTAAGAAAATTCCTGCGGTGGATGATTCATCGCGTTGGCGGCATGCATGATGTGCTACGCATACCCCCTCGCGCCGCAACAAAACAGGTAAAGCGATGTTTTGTCCACACACCCGACGCCCAACCGGTCGCAGTGTTAATCTTCACAGCCTACTTGACAGGGGCGGAACTCCCGCTAGATTGCGCGCGCCATGGCATCAGGCGAACCCGATTTGAACCGGCTTGCGGCGAAGATTTCTGCGCTGCGCGCACAGGTCAGGAAGCCGCGCACAACCCCAAGCCGCGCCGAGTCGGACGCGGTACGCATCGTCAGCGACTTTGTCGCTTCGGCGATTGTGGGGGCGGGCATGGGCTATGGGCTTGATCGGTGGCTTGAGACAAAACCGTGGGGTCTGGTGATTGGTCTGATGCTTGGTTCCGCCGCTGGATTCCGCCTGATGTGGCAGCGCGAGCAGAATGCCCGCCGCGCCAGTGAAGATGCAAAAAACGATACGAAAAACGATACGAAGAACGACGCGTAACAAGGTAAGAGGTTTTTTTGGCCACCGGACAGCACAGCCCCATCGCCCAGTTTGAAATCACCCCAATCATTCCGATTGATCCGGTGCTTGGCTATAATATCAGCTTTACCAATTCATCGCTTTTCATGGTGCTGGCCGTCATCAGTATCTGGCTGTTTTTCAGCCTCGCCATGCGCCAGCGCGCCATGGTGCCGGGGCGCCTGCAATCACTGGCGGAAGTGACCTATCAGTTCGTCGATGGTATTGTGGAAGAAAATATCGGCCATCGGGGGCGCAGATATTTTCCGTATATGTTCAGCCTGTTTCTGTTTGTGCTCGCGGGCAATCTGCTGGGTATGGTGCCTTATTCCTTCACCTTCACCAGCCACATCATGACCACATTTGCCCTCGGCGCACTGGTGTTTATTGGTGTGACGGTGGTGGGGCTTATCCATCAGGGTCCGGTCAAATTCTTCAAACATTTTGTTCCAGATGGGCTGCCATTATGGATCGCGCCGGTAGTATTCATCATTGAGCTGATTTCCTTCCTCTCCCGCCCGTTCAGCCTTGGGATTCGTCTTGCCGCCAACATGATGGCCGGCCATACACTACTCAAAGTGATCGCCGGATTTGTCGTGCCGCTGGGTGTCTTCGGCATCGCGCCGATGGTGTTTCTCGTGCTGCTTACGGGGTTTGAAATTTTTATCGCGATTCTCCAGGCCTATATCTTCACGCTCCTTTCCTCGATGTATCTCGCGGAAGCCTTGCATGATGAGGAGCATTGAGCTATGCGCTCGCGGGAATAGTTTTTTCATCCTCAACACCAACAGGAGTTTACAATGGAAGTAGCACAGGTAGCGACAGATATCGAATCGCTGAAATATATCGGGATGGGTCTGGTTGCCCTCGGCATGCTCGGCGCCGCCATCGGCGTAGGGTTGATTTTCGGCAATGCCACGCAGGCGATTGCGCGCAATCCGGGCGCGGAAGATAAAGTCCGCAAAACCGCGATTCTCGGTGCCGTTTTCGCCGAGTTCATGGGGCTGCTCGCCTTCGTTCTTGGCATCATGATTGGTGGCTGATGCGCCGTATTCTCCTCATCACGCCTCTGGCGGTTACGGTAACGGCCAGCCCGGCCTTTGCGGAAAAGCTTCCGCAGCTTGATCCGGGCTGGTTTGCCTCGCAGCTTTTCTGGCTGGCGATTACCTTTACCGCTCTGATTTTCATCGTGCGCTTCAAAGTGGCGCCCGGTGTGGGTAGCGTGCTTGAAGAGCGCAGGAAGACCCTTGAGCGCGAGCTGCACGAGGCCGAGTCCTTCAAGGCCAGTGCCGAGGCGACAAAAGGTAATTTCGAGGAAGCTATGCTGGAGGCGCGTGAGAAATCGAGCGCCATGCTTGCTGAAGCAAAGCGCGAGGTTGCGGCAGAGATTTCTGCGGGCGAGGCGAAGCATGCGGCAGAAATCGCCGCACGCATTACCGCAACGGAGCAGCAGGCGGCCAAGGCCGTGCGTCAGGCGATTGCGGGTTCGGATGGGTCAGTGGCAGGGCTGGTAGAGGCGATGGCTGAAAAACTCCTCGGTCAGGCGGTCGGGCAGAGCGAGGCGCAAGGCGCCGTGAAGAAGGTGGCGTAGCATGGACGCGTTACTTGAAAATCCAAAAAACTGGGTGGCGCTCGGGTTTGTGCTGTTCGTTGTGCTGTTCATCAAAAAAATTCTTCCGATGGTGGTAAAGGCGCTTGATGCGCGCCGCGCGCGTATTGAAGAACAGCTCGCTCAAGCCCAGCGCCTGCGCGAAGAAGCCGAGGCATTGCTGGTGCATTACCAGCAGAAGCAAAAGGAAATGCTGGCCGAGGCCGAGCAGATGCTGGCGGATACGAAAGCCGATATTTCCCGCATGCGTCAACGCGCGGAGGAGGAGCTGCGCGCCTCCATCACCCGCCGCAGCGCGCAGGCCGAAGAGCGCATCGCGCGGATTGAGAAAGAAGCAGCAGACGCGGTGCGCACCCATCTTGTGGATGTAGCGGTCAAAGCCACTGAGCTTCTGGTGAGTGAGAAACTGGGCAGTCAGGCCAGTGACCCGACCATTTCCCGCACCCTCGCGGAAGTCAAAAAGCTGCATTAGAATTTTCAGTCTTTTTGAGTTCCTGCTATCCGGCCAAGTGCGGCTTCGGTGTGGTTCAGCCCTTCCAGATCCCCCACATTCAGCCATGTGCCTTCATGGATGACACTGCTAACCCGCTCAATCCACCCGCCTTCGCCGGTCAGGTGCTGCCAGAATACATTAAGCGAAAAAGCACCTTCAGGACTATCGGCAAAAATGCGCGGGTGGATGATTTCAACGCCGGTGAAAATATAGGGCGCATCCTCACCCGCACGGGGTCGGCGGATGCGCCCGTCTTCCGCACGGATGAAATCGCCACCCCCAGTCCAGCCAACAGCGCGCTCGCGCGGCGCAAGCAGCATCAGGAAATCGAGATCCTCCCGCCATGCCGCAGCCAGCTGATGCACCGGATGCACTGCGCCTTTTTCTCTTTGGTAAATATTATCACTGTTCATCACTAAAAACGGCGCGGCGCCAATCAGCGGCAATGCGTGCTTGATGCCCCCACCGGTCTCCA
>CANHAG010000037.1 GCA_947458525.1 Rhodospirillaceae bacterium
GTTATGAGCACAACCGCACAGCGCATCACGCAGTTACTGCAAACCGCGTTTTCCCCCAACCATCTCGAGGTGACGGATGACTCCGCCCGCCATGCCGGCCATATGGGCGCACGCCCTGAGGGACAGACGCATTTTACGGTTGCCATCGTGGCCGAAGCGTTTCGTGGTAAATCGCGTGTGGAAACGCACCGGATGGTTTATGCGGTACTTGCCGGGTTATTTGAGCAGGGACTGCATGCCCTGGCCATCACGGCGCGCGCATCGTCGCCCGGTAGTGACGGCGCTATCTAAACCCCGATTTCTGATGGGGTGAAGGATTCCTCGTTATTGCAGAACTGGCAATGGACGCGCACGACACCATCCATCACCATGGCTTCGCGCTCGCCTTGGGGCATGGAGGTAAGCACCTCGAGAATGCGGCGGCGCGAGCAGCGGCAGCCAGAGCGGATGCTACGGTCGGGGTACACCACCACGCCCTGCTCGTGAAACAGGCGGTACAGCAGATCATGCGGCGGGAGGTCGGGGTCAAGCATCTCCTGTGGTTTTACGGTGGCGAGCATCACGCGGGCATAATGCCAGTGATCTTCCTGCTCTGCCTCCTCTGACACCTCGGTGGGGTGAGCCTGCGGCAGGCGTTCAAGCATGAGGCCAGCCGCGCGCCAGCGCGTAGCGCCATCGGTAGAAACACGCCCTATGGCGAGGGTAAGATCTGCGGGCAGCTGCACCGAATCGCGGAAATAGGCGTAAAGCGCTTCGGCCAGACTGTCGCCCTCCAGCGCCACCATGCCCTGATAGCGCTGCGCGCCACCGCCAAGGTCAATGGTGATTGCCAGATACGCCTCCGCCCCGAGCAGGTCGCGCGGCGAACGCACACCGTCTGCCGCAGGGATAACCGCCCCCTCGCGCAGCTCGGCATAGCCGCGAATCTCGCCGCCATAGACCGCATCTGCCACCATCAGCCGCACCGCGCCCGGGCCGCGCACTTCGAGGGTAAAAATGCCCTCCTGTTTGAGGTTGGCCGAAAGCAGCGCCACCACCACCAGCATCTCGCCCAGAAGCTCAGATACGGGCGGCGGATAGGCATGGCGGTGCAGAATATCATCGACCACCGAGGTCAGCCGCACCAGACGGCCGCGCAGCCTCGTATCATGCAGTGAAAAAGGAATGAGGATATTTTCTGTCACACGCCACCGCTAGCCCAAGCCGCCACGAAAGACCAGTATTTCGGTGGGGTCAGTGAATCAGTGAAGCGTAGAGCAGAACCACCAGCACCATTGAAAGCACGCTGACCAGCCCGGCGCGGGAATGATCCAGTCGCATTTCTGAAATAATTTTTCGAAAACCACGCATTGCGCACCTGCCGAGTGTTTTATGCATTGATTTTTGTTTTTATAGTGCGTTCGACATAGCAGATTTTTTACCTCCGGGCAAATTCATTAAATTTTGTTAATTGATTGCCATGCGCGCGCCGCCCGGCGCGCATTGGTTCCGCCGGATTACCGCACGCAGGCGGATGCCACGCCCCGGTTCACCCGGGCGCTGATGCTTTCGGCATAGCCGAGCATATAGCCAGAAGGGTTTGCGGGGTTGCGCCGGGTGGGGTTGGGCAGCGCCGCGGCCAGCAACGCGGATTGCCACGGTGAAAGCGCAGCAGCGGATATGCCGAAATAATGCCGTGCCGCCGCTTCCGCGCCGAAAATACCAGGGCCGAATTCGGCGGTATTGAGGTAGGCCTCTATGATGCGCCGCTTGCTCCAGACCCTGTCGAGGGCGAGGGCGAGGGGAATTTCCACCGGTTTTCTGAGATAGGCGAAATGATGCCAGAGAAAAAGATTTTTCACCGTCTGCATGGTGATGGTGGAAGCGCCGTGGCTACGGTCACTATCCAGATCGATCACTTCCGCCACCGCGCCCTGCATGGCCTGCCAGTCCACGCCGCGATGGTCACAGAATCGCCCGTCTTCTGCCGCAATCACCGCGCGGATGAGGGTGGGGGAAACACGCGCAAGCGGCACAAACTCACGCGTGACCGGGCGCAGAGTCACAAAACGCGCCATCATCAGCGTGGAGATGGGGGGAAGTAGCGTATTGTAAAGCAGCAGCGCGCCCAGAACCATCATCAGCCAGTAAAGCACACGGCGCAGAAGACGTAGCGGTGAGGCGCGGCGTTTACGGGGTGGAAAGAGCCGGGAAGACCTGGTGCGGCGCATGGGCGCCAGCGGTTTTAGGGCTCTTCACCCGGCGGCAGGGCAGGCATTCCCGAATCGGCCGGGGCAATGGCGGGTGCCGTGACCTGATTATTCGGTGCCAGTGCCGGTGCAACCGGCGCGGTGGCCTCAGGCGCGGCGGCAGGCGGCACGATGACGGGTGCGGGATCCACCGACGGTGCCATGGTGGGGCTCGTGATGTTGCCAGAGGGCGGTATGGTGGGGATGGGCGCCGGCTCTGCCACAGGCGCGGTAGCGGTAGGAGCAGTAGCAGGGACGGGTGCCGGCTCGACCACCGGTGGGGTGGCAGCCGCGGCGGCGGCTTCTTCCTCGGCCTTGCGTTTGGCTTCCAGCGCAGCTTCACGCCTCTGGCGTGCGCGCTCGGCTGCCGCACGCTCTGCGGCGCGGCGCTTAGCGGCTTCGGCCTTGATGTCGGCGATTTCCTGTGCGGTCAACGGGGCGGAAGGGGGACCAAAGGGTGAGATAATGGTAGTGGTTGAGACCGGTGCAAGCGGCTCTGTCTGCGCAAGCGCCGGAGCGGTAAGAGTGGTGGCCGCCAGAAGAACCAGACTATAGGCACGCATAAACTGACCTCCGGAATCAAGGAATGAGAGATGATAACGAGGCGCACTTTGTCATAATTTTACTGCTTGTCCAATGATTTCATCAAACTGTCACATTTCTTGACCCGGTTTTTGGGTAGACTCAAAGGTGAGGTAACAGGCGTGATGGAAACCAAACCGAAACATTTCAGCCCGCCCCCCCCTGAGGCCACGCGCTCGAAGGGCGAGAAGCTGTTTGACTGGCTCGTTTATGGCGGGCTGGGAGGCGTGACCACGTTTCTGGTCACTATTCCCCTTGCCTACTGGATGCGCTATAGCGGCGGCGAAGCAAAAATGGGCGCGTGGCTGGATAAGGCTGGCGTACGCGGGAATCTCGCGAAACAGGTGCTGAATACCACCACCTTGTCGCATGGCGGTAACCTGATGATTCTGCCGATCGCTTATGCCGAGGCTCACCATGCCCAGATTGTAGATGGGCTCAATAAAATGGTGGGCGACCCTACACCGGTGGAGGAAATTCAGGCCAAAAACAAGCCTACGCTTGGCAGTCTGGTGCGTGGACGGGTAACGGCGTGGCTTGCAGTTCTTGCTGGCTTTGTAGGGTTTGGAACCGCATTCAAACACACCGTGCAAACCTTTGAGAACGAAATGGGCGAGCTTTTCTGTAAGCGCACCAATGTGCCCAGGTATTTTTTTACCGAGACCGTGAAAAACGGTATCAAAACCATGAAACAGCACGAGAGCAAAACCTACCGTGTTGGTGTGATCAGCGCGCAGGATGTTTTTGCAACTGCCTGTGCCGCGACATTGCTATATTTCGGCAGCCATTTCTTCGCGCGCAAGAAACAGGAGCGCGCGCAGCACAGCGCGGAGGCGCAGAGGGTGTCAGCCACGCCGCCGCCATTACAGAAAACGGGCAAGGTGACTGTCGCTGAAGCACAGGAGCCCGCAGCTGCTAAAGGCGAGTTCGCAGCGCGGGTTCAGGCCGCAAGGCATGAGGGCGCAGAGGCGGCGATGCAGCGGGCATGATTGCGTCTGGCGTTCGGCTATAATTTTGGCTGACACAGATAGGCGGGTGTATTACATTGTACACATGAAAACACAATCTTCCGATACCATGACCATTCGCCTTAGCGGCAAAACCAAATCCCGGCTCGACGAGCTGGCGCAGCATACGCATCGTACCCGTTCGTTTCTCGCGGGTGAGGCGATTACGGATTACGTGGAGCGTGAGCTTGCGATTATTGCAGGCATTCACCAAGGCATGGCCGATATGGAGGCTGGCCGCGTCACCCCGCATAAGCAGGCAATGCAACAGATCAGGAAGACCATCGCCCGCGCGAAGAAAAGCCAATGAGAAAGATCGTCTGGGCAGAAGACGCCTTGCGGGACTTTAATGGTGCGATCTTCTACATAGCCAAGGACAATCACCTTGCCGCCTCTGTTATAGCGGATCGTATTGAGGTAACGGCTGGTGAGCTGGCACTGCTGCCCACCGGACATCCGGGGCGTGTTAAAGGCATCTACGAAAAGCTGGTGCTGAAAACTCCCTACATTATCGCCTATGCGCTATCGGATCAGGCTGTCACCATTGTGCGGGTAATTCATGGAAGGCGCAACTGGCAGGAGGATGCATGGCCTGAGTGAGTATTAAGGAATACTCTAACGCCGGGCAGTACGATAAGCGGATCGGCAGGTGCGCACATTGGCAATCGGGTGCGAATGAAAGGCCAGGCGCTGCACGGTTTCTGCGCCCACCTTGCCATCTGCCTGCAGGCCGTTATCCTGCTGGAATTCAAGCACCGCCGCCTTGGTGATCTGGCTATAAACCCCATCCGCCGCGCCGTGATAATAACCCAGCTCCGTCAGTTTGCGCTGGATAATAGCCACATTGCGCGGCTGATTGGTATAGCTCATCTGCGCGACGCGAATCGAGCCGCAATGGCCGATGGTCTGCGCCTCTTTACCCGGGCCCCCGAAAACATCGAAGGGTGGCGGATTATAGTTTTGCGGGCGGGCGAAGGCGCTCGCACTCATCAGCAGCACCGCGAGCATCGCCGCCGCGCGGACGGTAATCAGGGAACGGGAATGGGTATGACGCATAAACTATCCACATGTTGTTAATACTGATGGCCAATATACATGTGGATAATGAAGAAAAGGTTAATAACTGAAAGGTAATTTTGGGTGAGCCATGAGCCATGAGCTTAGAGCTATGAGGTTTCAGCTTTTAGGGAGCAAAGGGCATGTCTTTGCCACATTCACGAACGCGCTAAAACCTCATGGCTCATGGCTATGAAGCTAGCGTGCGGCTTCGGCCGGGGTGGCGGCGCGGGCTTCGCGCTCGGCGAGAATGGCGGCGGCGCGGGTTTTGTCATTGAGAGAACGGTCGGCGATGATCTCTTTCATCCTGTCATGTCCGGGCTTGCGGTCAACGGATGCTGCCCAGTTACGGGTGGGGGCTTCCTGTTCGGGCGTTTGGCTACGGTCATGCGCCACGGCAGGTACGAGCACCGGCACCATGCCGGGCGAGGCGGCGGCCACATGGCCTTCGCGCATCTGCCCGCTTGCAGCCTGGTTGCGGTGAGTATAGTCGCGGTACACATTCATGATACCGCTAAAAAGCGAGGCTGAGAGGCTTATCGCTAAAGCGCTCCATAAGCCACCACCGAAACTTATACCTAAAACAGGAAATACGACCATAGCAATCCCTGCCATCAGAGCGCCGCTGATCGCACCCGACAACAGCCCACGCCCGAAGGCGCTGAGACCCGACATAAATCCTGAAGAACGGTTTTCCATAGACCCATTCTAGCAAATTCTTTCTTGCTGAATGTGACAATTTCGTGAAATTACACGCGGTATGGAACCTGCCCGCATCGCCCGTATTTTTTCTGCCTTTGCCAAGGCTAACCCGCACCCTGAGACCGAGCTTCTCGCACCCAACCCCTATTGTCTGCTGGTGGCGGTTGTACTCTCGGCGCAGGCAACGGATGTGAGCGTGAACAAGGCCACGGCCGCGCTCTTTGCAAGCGTGCAAACCCCGGAAGCGATGCTGAAACTGGGCGAGGTGGGGCTTAAAAACCATATCAGAACCATAGGGTTATTTAATACGAAGGCGAAGAATGTCATCGCCCTTTCCGCCCGGCTGGTGGAGGAATATGGCGGCCGTGTGCCAACCACGCGCGAGGCGCTCATCACCCTGCCCGGTGTGGGGCGCAAGACGGCGAATGTGTGGCTTAATTGTGTACTGGGTGAGGCGACGATTGCGGTAGATACCCATGTGTTTCGTGTGGCGAACCGGCTGGGGCTATGCCGCACCAGAACGCCGGAAGCAACGGAAGCGGCGCTTGAAAAAGCAATCCCCGCCAGATTCCTCCGCCACGCCCATCACTGGCTGATTCTGCATGGGCGCTACATATGCAAAGCACGCAAGCCATTATGCGAGCGCTGCCCGGTGGCGGCGGAGTGTGCGTATGTTGCCAGCGCCAAAATAAAGACAAAAACAAAGGCCGCACCCGCTGGGGTACGGCCTTCATCATCTATCCGTCGCAAACGCCGCGCTTAGGCAATGCGCTTGCTGATCTGGGCGCCCTTGCCCGCAGCTTCGCTGATATTACGCACGCTGCCGGAAAGCTGGCCACCGCGCTCAATCTCGATTTCACCGTAGGTAATGTTTCCGCGAATCCTGCCTGTGGCATAAACCACCAGCCGCCCGCGCACAATGAGGTCACCATCAAACGCGCCGCTGATTTCTGCATCTTCGACTTCCGCCACACCTTTAAGCAGGCCGCTTTGCGCCAGTTCCAGCGTGTGTACATCCTTCATCGTGGCATCCACCACCCCTTCAATGACCACACGGTCGCAGGTGGTGATTTCGCCCTTCATCTGAATGTCAGGACCCACCGTGAGCACGCGCTTGGCGCTGCTTGAGAGCTTGGATGCTGCGGCGCCTGCAGCGGCCGGTGCGGCAGCAGGTGCGGCAGATTGCATGGGCGCCGGAGCTGGGCGCATGGCTGCCATAGCCGCTTGCGGCGGCGCCGGGCGGAAGGCAGGCTGTGCCGGGGCAGAAGGACGTGCGGCGGAAAGCGTCTCCGCCAGCGGCGCGCGTGCCTCGGCCGCATTCAGCGAGCGCAGCGACTGCTGGGTTTCAGCGGGTTCAATCATAAATTCCTCAGCGATTTCATCGGTCAGCATATCGCCTGTTTCGTCCTTACGTCTGAACATAACTCTCTCCCTTATTTTGTCTACGCGGCTTGCGTGGGGTTGCTGGGTTTCTGCGGTTATCATCAGGCAACAAGCAGTTTTTGCAACGCGTATGAAGCTTGTTTCTGCCGAATCATTTCCGAGAAATTCAGTGTAGCGCCTTTCATAACAGTTTCCAGCAAAAAATAATTTTTTTTGCAAGCGACACTCGCCAACTGCGTTCAGATTGCGTAGAAGTACCGCATGGCTGTTTATACGCAACTGACCAACGAAACCATTGCTGAGCTGGTGGAGAAAGATTACGGGCTGGGGCAGCTCGCCTTTGCGCTGGGCATTGCGCAAGGGGTTGAGAATAGCAATTACCTGCTGGATATTGTCACGGCTGAAGGGCAGGAACTTAAAACCATCCTCACCCTTTATGAAAAGCGGGTGGCGCCCGAAGATCTGCCGTTTTTTCTTGCGCTTATGCAGCATCTCGCCGCGCGCGGGGTCAATTGTCCGGTGCCTCTAAAGCGCAAAGACGGGCAGGTGCTTTCAGTGGCGGGCGGCAGGCCATCGGCGATGGTGACGTTTCTACATGGCCGCAGCCGTACGGTACTGAAAAATACGCATGTGGCGGCGGTGGGCGCGGCGCTTGCGGCGCTGCATCAGGCGGCGGAAGATTTTCCCATGATCCGCGCCAACGCCTTATCGCTTTCCGGCTGGCAGGCGCTTGCGGATGCTCTGCGCGGCCGGCTCGACGAAATTGCGCCGGGGCTGGAGGCGCTGGTGGCGGAGGAGTTGAGATATCTCGCCGCGCACTGGCCAGATGTGCCGGCATTACCGCGCGGTATCATTCATGCGGATTTATTTCCCGATAATGTGTTTTTTGATGACGAACGGCTGACCGGAATCATCGATTTTTACTTCGCCTGCGAAGATTTTTTTGCGTATGATCTGGCCATCGTTCTAAACGCCTGGTGCTTTGAAGTGGGAAAAGAGTTCAACGCCACCAAATCACGACTCCTGCTGCAGGCCTATCAATCGGTTCGCCCCCTGACACCTTCTGAAAAAGAAGCGTTCCCGGTTCTGGTGCGCGGGGCGGCGCTCAGGTTTCTGCTCACCCGTGCGTATGATTTATTGCACCGCAACAAAGACGCGCTGGTCACGCCGAAAGACCCGCTCGAATACCTCGCCAAGCTTCGCTTCCATCAGCAGGTGCGCGGAGGTCAGGAATATGGGCTTTCGTAATTCGTAATTCGTAATTCGAATATTCGAATCATCGAATGACGAATTACGAATGACGAACATGAAACAGGTGAATATCTATA
>CANHAG010000038.1 GCA_947458525.1 Rhodospirillaceae bacterium
AAAGCACGGCCGCGCCCGGCGCTTTGGATACATGGTAAGGCTCACCCGTGAGGTAGGATTCATCCATGCTGCCATGGCCTTCCAGCACCGTGCCATCTACCGGCGCGGTTTCATGCGGCAATACAAGAATGGTATCGCCTATGGCGATATTGCTAAGCGGCACATCTTCAATATGCGCGCCGCGGCGGCGATGGGCGACCGAGGGCATACGCTCGGCCAGTGCGCGCAATACGGAAGAGGCGCGGCGCACCGCATAGGCCTCCAGCGCCTGACCGCCCGAGAGCATAAGAATGATAAGGGCAGCAGCGAGGTATTGATCCAGTAGGGCGGCGACGACCAGCTCAATCGCCCCCAAAAAATCTGCCCCGAGATTGCCCGCGAGTAAGCGGCGTATAATACGCAACACCAGTGGCAGACCGCCCAGCAGGAAAATCACCAGAAGCGGTGCCTCGGCGCGCGTGACCGTGAATTCCTGCGACCGCAGCAGCGGCGCGGCGGCACCATCTGCCCCCAGCTGCAGCAGAAGACGCGCAGCAATGGCAAGAAGGCTCAAGCCGGCAATCGCGCTGCCCCAGGGCATGGCCTCCCCCGATGGCGGCGGCACCGGATTCTTTATTGCTTTCATCCGGCGAAGCTACCACGGCAGGCGGTGGAAAGAATCTGTTTTATTCCTGCAGCGCCTTATCGCGCCTAATCTGGGTCGATCTGGTAGGCGCCAGGCGGGCTGTAATAGATATCATCGTCAATATATTCATTATATTCATTTGCCGATGTGGGAATTTGCGAATCCGCCGGCAGTGGGTGGCGGATATCGTACAGATCCCACACATCTTCCTTCGGCTTGGGCGAGCTGCAGCCGAAAATCATCAGCAGAAGCAATGCTATGCCTGTGCGCTTATATATTGAAATACTTATCACAGGGATAGCCTATACCATAATTTTGTGTGCAGCGCAGCAAAAACCATGTCTGCCCCCCTACCCTGCTAAGGATTTCACCGGTTGCGTAAATTACGCCACAGATAAAAAACTGCTCGCGCGCGCAGAACTTAACGTCTTGTTAAGCTTTAGCGCCTACACTGAGGCATAGAACAGGATGACCACCGATGGTGATCCATAACATTACCAGACCCTCGCCACAGATTGGCCTGCCCCGCTTCTTCGGGCGCGGGCTGGTAGCGTTTTTTCTGCTTGCAAACCTTGTCGCCTTCAATGTTGCGAATGACGCGCAGATACTGCTGTTGATTGTTGCGCTCAATCTGCTGGGGCTTATTGTCTATCTGCTGCTACGCCGCACGGTAATGCTGCCCTTGCGCCGCATTCTCGATCTGGTGCATCACCTCGAGATGGCAGAAAAGGAAGCCTCCGCGCGCAGGCACCATCTCTCGTTTCAAGATGCGATTTATGATGTGCATCTGCGGCTGCAGACCCTGCTTACCGCCTACCGCCAGCACCAGAAAATCGAACATCAGCTGACCGAGGCGCATAGGGCGCTCACCCATTTTCATGCAGAGCAGGAGATCATCACACAGGCGACCTCGAGCGAGATTACCCAGCAATACCGAGCCATTCTGGCCTATGCACATTATCTGGAAGAGCGTATTGCCCACCGCAGCGCCGACCCCTCCTTGCGCGAAGATTATGATGAAGTGTGCGAGCAGGCCTTTAACCTGCAGCTGATTGTGCAGGCCATGGGCGTGCTTGGTACCACGCGGCAGGAAACGGCAGCACTTAGCCGCCTGTCTCTGTCGGAGCGTATTATCTCCCTCATACTCGACCTTACCCCGAGCCTCGATAAGCGGGCGATGAAACTCACCACCCTCGCATGGGATGAAACTGTGCATGCGAAAAGCCACAGTGAAGTTCTAACCCTGACATTGTGGATGCTGCTTCTTGGCGGCATACGTTTTGCCGAGGATGAAAGTACCCTCACACTTGGCTGCAGGGAGCAGGGCGGCAGGGCGGTGATGGAAATCACCATCAGCTTCCTAAGCCCGGCAGCGCTTACGGAATCCGAACGGCTTGCGTATCTGGAAGAAAAACTAAGCCGTGGCGGGCGTGATGCCTCCATGTTCGCGCAGGTATTAAAGTCTCACGGCAACATCCAGCTCGCCCGGCTGCTGGCAGGGCGGATAGAAGGCGACATCGCCATCACCCCGCTTACCAGCTATTCCTGCTGCATCACTCTAACCCTGCCGCGCGCGTAAGAGAAACACGCCCTGCTGGCCGAACAGATTCGCCCAGTGCCCCCGGCCAGAGAAGCCGGAGCGCTCACCCGTTGCATCCACCACGATGCGGCGCTCAATAACAATCCCCATACGCTCACATAAAATCACGAAATCGGAGATCGTGCAGAAATGGATGTTGGGCGTGTCATACCATTCATAGCTTAAGGTAGAGGTCACGGGCATTCGCCCCGCCATGGCAAAGTAAAGCCGGTTTTTCCAATGGCCAAAATTGGGCACCGAGACAATCGCCTGTTTGCCCACGCGCGTGAGTTCGGCCAGCACGCGGCGCGGCTCTTTCATCGCCTGCAGCGTCATGCTCAAAATCGCATAGTCATAGGCGGCGCTTGGGTAATCGGCGAGATCCTGCTCACCATCTCCCTGAATCACCGAAATGCCGCGCGCGATTGCGCGGTGCACCTGCTGCTGGGTCAGTTCGATACCGCGCCCATCCACGTTCTTTTCGGCCTTCAGCCAGGCCAGAAGTTCGCCCTCGCCACACCCCACATCCAGCACGCGGCTTTCTGGCGCCACCAGCTCGGCTATCGTCATCAGATCGGGGCGGAGCGGCGCGATCATAAAATCCCTTTCGCTTTGGCGGCGCCATCCAGAAATCCGCGCAAGGTGGCATGCATGGCGGGAACATCGAGCAAGAAGGCGTCATGGCCTTTATCGGTTTCAATTTCAGCGAAACTTACATTCGCCGCGACCGCATTCAGCGCCCGCACAAGGCGGCGGCTTTCCTCGGTGGGGAAGAGCCAGTCGCTGGTAAACGATATCACACAATAGCGGATACTGGTGCCAAGAAACGCCCGACTCAAATGCCCGCCAAAATCGCGCTCGAGGTCGAAATAATCCATGGCGCGGGTAATATAGAGATAGGCGTTCGGATCAAACCGCTCGATGAAGGATTTCCCCTGATGATGCAGGTAAGACTCCACCGCAAAATCAATATCGAACCCGTAGCCGAGCGCCAGCTTGTTCTGCAACCGCCTGCCAAATTTCTCCTGCAGCGCAATCTGCGAAAGATAGGTGACATGCGCCGTCATGCGCGCCACCGCCAGCCCTTTGGCCGGAAACCTGCCGCGCTCAATATAATGCCCCTCCTGCCAGCCCGGATCGGCCATCACCGCCTGACGCCCGATTTCATGAAACGCGATATTCTGCGGCGAATGTCTGGCCGCCGTGCAAAGCGGTACGCAGGCATAAAGCGCATCCGGGTAGCGCACCGCCCAGTCCAGCGCGAGCATGCCCCCCATCGAGCCGCCAATGACCGCAAAAAGCTGGCGGATGCCCAGTGCCTCCACCAGTAATTTCTGCGCACGCACCATGTCACCGATGGTCACCACGGGGAAGGTGATGCCATAAGGCTTGCCGGTCGCGGGGTTGGTGGATTTGGGCCCCGTAGAGCCCATACAGCCCCCCATCACATTGCTGGTGATGAGAAAATACCTGTCCGTATCAAACACGCAGCCGGGGCCAACAATATCCTCCCACCAGCCGGGCTTGCCGGTTACCGGGTGTGGGCCAGTGAGGTATTGATCCCCCGTCAGCCCGTGGCAGAGCAAGATCGCATTCGACTTTTCAGCATTCAGTTGCCCGTGGGTCTGGTAAGCGAGGGTGATGGTTTCCATCGCCGCGCCGCAATCAAACCGGAAAGGCTCTGCGGGCGTGATATCCATGCACAGCCCGACCTCTACCTCCCGCCCATCTGGGCCGAAGCTGAGTGTTGTTGTGTAAGGATCAGAACAATGCATGGGAGTTTCATCCGCAAGGCAACAGCCTATCCCTGCGGCGATTTTACCGCAAGAATTTCCGGCGGCGCGATGGTAAGCCTGCGCCGCGCCAGATCGCGTACCGGAAAAACCACCTCCGTGAAGCTGAACATCTCTTCCCGGCCATCGGTGGTAATAATTTCCAGAATATCGCCCGCGCCAAAATTATACAGCTGTTTCACCACACCAAACGCCGCACCGCTTTCGGTGGCCACCTCCATGCCGATAAGATCCGCCACATAGACCGTGCCATCCTCCGGCTCCGGCAGCGCCGAGCGCGGCACGCCCAGCTTGCGTCCACGCCAGAGCGCAGCTTCTTCGCGGGTTTTTACCCCCTCAATACTGGCGATGAACCCGCCCGCAGCAGTTCCGGTGACGCGCAGATGCACCGGCGCACCTGAGGGATCATAAAGCGGGGAGAACTGCGCGAAAGATTCCGGCGGCGTGGCAAGTGATTTGATCTTCATGCGCCCGCTTACCCCATGGGGTGAGGTAATGACAGCAAGGCAGATGAAGGGGTCTGACATGATCTGATACCTATCCGACCATGTTCACCATACCGGCAACGAACAGTACCACGCCAGCAACCGCAATCGCTATTCCCATATTATCCTCCTTCACTTTATTATTTCACGCAGGCAAAAAACACCCTGCGGGCACATGGCGTAAGTATTTCACAAACATCAGCCTGAATTTTTACTTACCCAGCATATCCGGTATCTTTGTCTGGGGCGAGTGACGGGTCTCGAACCCGCAACCTCCAGAGCCACAATCTGGCGCTCTAACCAATTGAGCTACACCCGCCATACCATGCGTTGCATACCCCGCAAAGCCGGGCAGTTAAACGCGAAGACTCTGCAAAAATCAAGCGCTGCTTTTTTAGGCAGTCGTCCGCCTAAAAAAACGCCAGAATGCATAAAATTCAGCGCAGCTGACATCATGTATTACTTTGAGAGTTGCCAGCTTGCTATTGAAATTTTGGTGATTGTCTTTTCTTTCAACCTTGGCACAGCGATTGCCTACTGATGGGGCGTTATTTTTAATGTTACGGCTAGTCATGAAAAAAATCGAAGCCATCATCAAACCATTCAAGCTCGACGAAGTGAAAGAAGCGCTGCAGGAGATTGGGCTGCAGGGCATCACTGTTATTGAGGCACGGGGATTTGGCCGCCAGAAAGGCCATACCGAGCTTTACCGCGGGGCGGAATATGTCGTGGATTTTCTGCCGAAAGTGAAAATCGAAGTCATCGTGGATGAGCCGATGGTGGAAAAAACCATTGAAGCGATCATGGCTGCTGCCCAAACCGGCCGCATCGGCGACGGAAAAATCTTTGTGTCGCCGATTGAAGATGTCATTCGCATCCGCACTGGCGAGCGGGGACCCAACGCCATCTGATACACGCAATTTCAACCTTAAGGAGCTTTTATGTCTGACAAATTTTTCGATCTAATGAAAAAACACGATGTGCAGTTTGTAGATTTCCGCTTCACCGATCCGCGCGGCAAATGGCAGCACACCACCTATATCGCCGACAAGGTGAATAAGGACACATTTGTGGATGGTGTCATGTTTGACGGCTCCTCAATCGCCGGATGGAAATCCATCAACGAGTCGGACATGATTTTAATGCCGGATGCCTCAACCGCCTTCCTTGACCCGTTCGCCGCCCAGCCCACGCTGGTAGTGACGGGCGATATTATCGAACCATCGAGCGGCCAGCCTTACGGGCGCGACCCCCGCTCCACCGCCAAGCGCGCCGAGGCATATCTCCAATATACCGGCATTGGTGACGCCGCGTATTTCGGGCCGGAGCTGGAGTTTTTCGTATTCGACGATGTGCGGTTTGATCAGGGCATGTTCGGCGCGTTTTATGAGCTGGATTCGGAGGAGTCTCCCAATAATTCGGGCAGGCGTTATGAGGCGAATAACCTCGGCCACCGCCCGGGCGTCAAGGGCGGGTATTTCCCCGTTCCTCCGGTGGATTCCGCGCAGGATCTTCGCGGCGAGATGCTCTCGACCTTACGCGAAGTGGGCATCACCCCGGTGCTGCACCACCACGAAGTTGCCCCCAGCCAGCATGAGCTGGGGTTTGATTTCTCAAATCTGACCGCTACGGCCGATAACGTGCAGAAATATAAATATGTGATCCATAACGTCGCCCATACCTACGGTAAAACGGCGACCTTCATGCCCAAGCCAATTGCGGGGGATAATGGTTCGGGCATGCATGTGCATCAATCCATCTGGAAGGATGGCAAGCCGCTTTTCGCCGGCAATGGCTATGCCGATCTGTCGGAACTGTGCCTCTATTATATCGGCGGCATCATCAAGCACGCCAAGGCACTCAACGCCATCTGCAACAGCTCCACCAACAGCTACAAGCGCCTGGTGCCGGGCTATGAAGCGCCGGTGCTGCTTGCCTATTCGTCGCGCAACCGCTCGGCCTCCATCCGCATTCCGTATGTGGCTTCGCCCAAAGCCAAACGGATTGAGACGCGCTTCCCGGATTCGTCGGGCAACCCTTACCTTACCTTCTCCGCGCTGCTCATGGCGGGGCTGGACGGGATTGAAAACAAAATCCACCCCGGGGATGCTATGGATAAAAACCTTTACGATCTGCCGCCCGAAGAGCTGAAAGAAGTGCCCCATGTGTCGCGCTCCCTGCGTGAGGCGGTGGAGGCGCTTGATGCCGACCGCGCGTTCCTGAAAAAGGGTGACGTGTTCAGTGACGATCAGATCAACGCCTATATCGACCTCAAGATGGAAGAAATCCAGAAATGGGAAATGGCGCCGCACCCGATCGAGTTCAAAATGTATTATTCGGTGTAGGGATTTTCGGGTTGGTTGCGTCACCCCGGCTATATTCCGGGGTGGCGCACGGCTTCAATGGTTTTGCCGCATCAGGGTATTTGACAGGCCATGCGTGAGGGCGATATGCTAGAGCCCTGAGTTTAACCCCGCAATTTATTCAGCCCTGCCATGGAAGATATCACCATACTGAAACAGAAAATCGAAGCGTCGCAGGCTGTATTGCGGAGGTGTCTTTGACTGGGATAATCTGCTGAAACATGCGGACGCGCTGAATGCGCGCGCGGAAGATCCCAATCTCTGGCAGCGCCCGGAAGATGCACAGAAACTGCTGAAAGAACGGCGGCGCGTCGAACATCTCATCACCACCTACAGGCGGATGGATCAGGAAAAAACCGACGCGCTCGGCATGATCGAACTGGCCGAAGCGGAAGGGGACGCGGCGCTGGTTGCTGAATCTCACGCCCAGCTGAAGCGGGTGGCCGAAGAAGCCGCGACGCTTGAGCTTGAAAGCCTGCTTTCGGGCGAGGCCGATGGCAATACCTGCTTTGTTGAAATTCACCCGGGCGCAGGCGGAACCGAAAGTCAGGACTGGGCATTCATGCTGTTTCGCATGTATCTGCGCTGGGCAGAGCGCCGCGGCTTCAAAGTGGAAATTATCGACGAACAACCGGCGGAAGAAGCGGGTATCAAATCCGCCACGCTGCGTATTGAGGGCGCCAATGCCTATGGCTGGCTAAAGACCGAATCCGGCGTGCACCGACTGGTGCGTATTTCGCCGTTTGACTCCAACGCGCGCCGTCATACCAGCTTTGCCAGCGTCTGGGTCTATCCGGAGGTGGATGAAAACATCGCCATCACGATTGAGGAAAAAGACCTGCGGATAGACACGTTCCGCTCCAGCGGCGCGGGCGGTCAGCATGTGAACAAAACCGAATCAGCCGTGCGCATCACCCATATTCCCACCGGGATTGCGGTGGCCTGCCAGAATCAGCGCAGCCAGCACCAGAACCGGGCAGAGGCCTATAAGATGCTGCGCGCGCGGCTATACGAAATGGAGTTGCAGAAGCGCGAAGCAGCGGCAAATGCGCTCAACGCCCAGAAAACCGACAATGCCTGGGGGCATCAGATCCGCTCCTACGTGCTGCACCCCTACCAGATGGTGAAGGATCTGCGCACACACGTTGAAACCAGCAGCACGCAAGGGGTGCTGGATGGAGATATTGACCTGTTCATCAACGCCTCCCTCGCCCATCAGGTAAAAGGGAATGTGGAGAAGCTGTGATGATTCTGGTGCTGCGAATACTGGCCATAACCATGAATCTGTGCTTGCCTCCGCCGCGCCTCGCGCTATGCTTTGCCCATGCCGCTCAACCTTGAGAAGAAATGCATCGAGCGCGGGCTGAAAATGAC
>CANHAG010000039.1 GCA_947458525.1 Rhodospirillaceae bacterium
GGGCAGGGGAGCAGGCGCTACCGAAGGCACGGCAAGTCCGGGGGTGGTTGCGGCGGGCGCAGGCGCGGCAGGTGGGGCTGATAAAATTGGCACTGAAGGAATAACAGGCATATTGGATACTGCAGGGGGAGCCTGTGTGCCGGGGGCAATGGGCGCGGCTGGAACCGGCGATGGTAACGCCTGCGCGAAAGGCTGGGGAATAAGGGGTTGTGAATTCGTCTGGGCAACGGGTGCTGCCGGGGCGGGCGGATAAATGGCGGCGGTGATGGTAACGGTAAGCGGCGTTTCCGGCGGAATGAGGTTCGCAATCTGGTTCCAGCGCGATTGCAACGCGGCGGGCAGAAGCTCCGCAATCTGTTTCGGCGCCGTCACGAGCAGCCCTTCCACACGCACCACTGATGCGGGCACCGCCGCTTCACCCGCCGCTGCCGCTGCCGAAGGGCGCGGCAGGAGTGCGCTGGTGAGAATAGTATCTTCCACCGGTAAGACGGCTTGCGCCTTTAGCGCGTAATCGGCTGGGGTCAGCCCATCAATCGTGATGATTCTCGCAAGGCTCGGCTGGGTAGGGTCGACCCGCACCACCACATCGCTGCCGGTTTTCAGAAAAATTTCACTTTTTATCAGGATATCGCCAAGACTCGTGCGCAGAATGGGGTTCTGCTGCGCGTCGCGGTTCACCACAAACCCTTCTATCAGTGTTCCCGCCGCCAGCCCCTGCAGCGCCTGCGGGGTGGAGCCCTGCTGACTCGCCGCAGTTGTGGCAAGCGGCTGGATGGTGATGGTGGAATTTACTGGAGGAACAATCGGGGCAGCCATAGGCCTGCCTCACTCTTTACGTAAAAGCTTGATCGAAATCGTTGCCGCGTCGGAAGCGGCAGTGGTGAAGGGCGCGGTGGTAATCAGCGAGCTTTGCTGACGGATGGCGTCTTTCACCTTGTTATCTTTGCGGATGATGCCGAGCATCGCCGGGGTGAAGTTGAGGAAACTGCTCGTTGCCCGGCTGATGGTGGCATAGGTTTTTTCGCCCTCTTTCTGCGAGGCGGCCTGATTCACCACAATCTGCAGATGCGGCGCCTGCTCGCGGCTGATGCAGAGCTTGATGAAAGCGTATGCATCGGTGAGGGAGGTCGGCTCGTCAATAATCACCACCACGATTTTTTTAGCGAGAGAAGACATATATTGCACATGCTGTTCAATCCCCGCACCCAGATCGATGATCACATAATCATATTCGCGCGCAAGCTCCGTCAGCTGCGCGCCTACCGGCTGCAATCTGCTAAGCCCGAGGCTGGCCATGCTGGTAGAGCCGGAACGCCCGGCGAGAATATCGAACTTGCCTTCCGGATAGGGGGTCACGGCCTCTTTCAGCGTCACCTGACCGTTAAACACAGCGGCAAGATCGCGCACGGGCGTCAGCCCCAGCTGCACATCCACATTGGCAAGGCCGATATCGCCATCAAACAGCAGGGTCTTGCGGCCGGCGCGGGCGAACAGATGCGCGAGCGTAATCGAAAACCATGTCTTGCCGACCCCGCCTTTGCCCGAGGCCACGGCAATGATGTTTTCAGCAAAAACAGGCGGGGAAGATACGTTCATAGAAGTTCCTTTATTGGGTCAGACGTTCACGTTCCACCCGCATCATCTGCACGGCGAGCAAATCGGGCGTTAAAGGCTGGCAGGGATCGGCCGGGCTGGCACTGGTGCTGAGGTTGGCGAAGCGAAACTGGTGATGGGTGAGCATGGCAAAAATACCGTTCCAGTGGCGCGCGGCATCTGCCCGGGTAATCACCAGCCTTGTGATGGGCAGGAAAGAAAACACGCTGGCCATCTCCACCGACTCGGCCGCATCCATACCCGCCGCGGCGACAAGCACCGGCTCCACCTGCTGCAGGGTGGCCAGCTCGCCCAGCTGTTTCAAATCCGCAAATTCATAGATATTGACGCCTGCGCTATCAATCAGCACATGTGCCTCTGGTACGCTGTCTTTGAGGAGCGACTTCAGCGCGCTGCGGGTGGAGACCACGTGAAACGGCACATCTAAAATCTGGGCGAGGCCGGCCAGACCATCGGTGCCGCCGAATCGGTCAACATCGGTAGAAACCAGCACCATGGGGCGCTTAAGCAGGGCGAGCATGGTGGCAAACTTGGCAATGGCCGTGGTTTTGCCTGCTCCATGCGCGCCAATCAGCATGAAGGCTTTGGCGGGCGGCGTGGCGGCTTCGGAAAGCGGCGTAAATTCAAAGGTGGTCTCAAGCGCGTGTGCCAGCATGGTCTCGGTGGCATCTACCGGCGAGGTATTTCCCACACGCGCAGCGGCACCTGCCATTTCCAGTCGGCTGAAAAGCGGGTCGGCAATCTGGTGAAAACGCAGCACACGCGCCAGCATCGGCAAGGACGGGTGCGAGGCTTCAGCGCCGACTGGCGGGCCGTCATCCGGCGCTTCAATGCCAAACGTCACGATGATGCCTTGTGATCCGGGAGCTTTGCGTGATTGCAGCAGCACCGCATCTTCGCCGAATTTCTGCCGGGCGACTTCCAGCGCTTCCTGCATATTTTTCGCGGTGATCTGTTTCATTCTCATAACTGACCTACCGTTTTAATCCGCGCACGCGGGTAGATTTCATTTTGCGACATGACCACTGTCTGTGCGCGGAAACGCTCGATAATCGAGCGCACATAGGGGCGGATGGTGGGGCTGGTCAGCAATACGGGCATTTCGCCCTGCATGGCGAGGTGATCAAATTTCGAGCGCACCAGCGTGATGAATTCCTGAATTCTGCTTGGCGCCATGGAGAGAATTTTTTCATCCCCCTCGCCTGAGAGGGATTCTACAAATGCCTGCTCCCATCCCGGTGACATGGCGAGGATGGGGATATATCCCTCCTCATTCGTGTGGGCGTGGCTGATCTGGCGCGCCAGACGCATACGCACATGTTCGGTAATCAGCTGCACATTCTGTGTCACGCGGCTGGCCTCGGCGACTGCTTCCATAATGGTGGCAAGGTCGCGCACCGAAATCTGTTCAGCCAGCAGATTCTGCAGCACGCGCTGCACGCCGCTGACAGAAATCTGTGAGGGGATGGTCTCGCTGATGAGCTTCTGCTCTTCCTTACCCAGATCATCAAGCAGCTTCTGCGTTTCCGCGTAAGACAGAAGCTCCGCCATATTTTCTTTTATAATTTCGGTCAGGTGCGTGGTGACCACGGTGGGCGGATCAACCACAGTGTAATTACGAAACAGTGCTTCTTCGCGGTAATTCTCCGTCACCCACATGGCGGGCAGGCCGAAGGTCGGCTCCACCGTTTCTTCGCCAGGGAGAGTAATTTTGCTGCCCGCCGGGTCCATCACCAGAAGCATATCGGGGCGGATATCGCCGCGCGCGGTCTCAACTTCCTTCACTTTCAGCACATAACTATTGGCGGGTAATTGCATATTATCCTGAATACGCACAGGCGGCATCACAAACCCGTATTCGCGCGCAATCTGCTTGCGCAGCGCTTTTATCTGCTCGGTCAAGCGGTGACCTTTCTGGTAATTAATAAGGGGTAAAAGCCCATAGCCAAGCTCAAGTCTGAGGCTGTCAATATGCAGGGTTTCACTGATTTTTTCTTCGACCGGCGATGGCTGGCCGGGTGCGCCCGTGGCCATAGGCGCTTCGCCCGGGCGGGCAGGGGCGCCGCCCGGTGCCATTCCCTTAGCGGCAATGGCGGCTTTGTTGGTTTTCTGCATGGTATAGGCGATATAAGCCGTGACCAGCGACAGGATGAAAAACGGCGCAAAAGGAATGCCCGGCAGAAGCGCAAACCCCATAAGAAGAAAGCTGGTAACGCCAAGCGGCGCTGGCATGCGCGAAAGCTGGCCGAGAATGGCTTTGTCAGAAGAGCCATCCACCCCGGCTTTGGTCACAAGCATACCGGCACCGGTCGAAACGATAAGGGCGGGGATCTGCGAGACCAACCCATCCCCGATTGTCAGTTTGGTGTAGGTATCGAGTGCCTCGCTGAAGGTAAGGTCATTGATGACGATACCGATAATCATACCACCAATGAGGTTGATGAAGGTGATGAGCAGCCCCGCAATCGCGTCGCCGCGAACGAATTTACTCGCCCCGTCCATCGCGCCGAAGAAGGTGCTTTCATCCTCCAGCTCCTTTCGGCGGCGCTTGGCTTCTTTTTCGTCAATCATTCCGGCGGAAAGATCCGCATCAATCGCCATCTGCTTACCGGGCATGGCATCAAGCGAAAAACGCGCCGAGACTTCGGCAATTCGGCCGGAGCCTTTGGTAATCACCACGAAATTGATGATCGTGAGAATGCCGAAAATAATCGCGCCGATCAGCACCGAGCCTTCGGTGATGAAGCTGCCAAAGGCCTGAATCACGTGGCCGGCGGCGGCGGGGCCTTCATGCCCGTGGGCGAGAATCAGGCGGGTGGTGGCAATGTTGAGCGCAAGGCGCAGCAGGGTGGCAACAAGCAGAATCGTTGGGAAGGAGCTCATATCGAGCGGCTTATTCACGAACAGCACCGTCATCAGAATCAGCACCGAGACGGTGAAAGAAATGCTGAGCAGCATATCAAGCAGCCATGGCGGCACCGGAAATACCAGCACCATCAGAATACCGATGATGCCAAGGGCGAAGAGAATATCGCTGCGCTGCGCCGTGCTCTGCGCGCTTTTACGCATGCCCGGAAGATTCATCCGTGCGAGCGAAAAACGTCCCTCAGGTGGTGGTGCAGCGTCTGCCATCAGTAGCCACCTGTGCCGGTTTTAGACTCCAGTTCTTCGTTATACTGCCGCAGTTTATTGCGTAAGGTGCGGATGGAAATCCCCAGAATCTGGGCAGCCTGCGTGCGATTGCCCAAGCAATGATCCAGCGTATCAAGAATCAGCTCGCGCTCCACCTCTTCTACCGTGCGCCCCACCAGATCGCTCTTTTTCGCAGGCATATCGCCTGCCGGTGTTGGCGCTACTACGCGCGGAGCTTCGGGCAGTTTTACCGCAGACGTTGCTATTCCCATGGTAGCGGGAATGTTCTTGAGTAAAATCGCCTCCGCATCAATCGCGTTGCCCTGCGCCATCAGCACGCTGCGGTGCAGGGTATTTTCCAGCTCGCGCACATTGCCCGGCCAGGGGTAGGATTTGAGTTTGGTGAGCGCCTCCGCCGTGAGTTTGCGCGGCGGCAGGCCGTTGGCTTTAGAATATTTATCAATAAAGAATTCAGCGAGTGGTGGAATATCATCCACACGTTCCGCCAATTTTGGCAGATGGATGCTGATGACATTCAGGCGGAAATAGAGATCCTCACGGAACGTGCCGCGTTTCACTTCCGCTTCAAGATCGCGGTTGGAGGTTGCAAGAATGCGCAGGTTCACCTTGATGGGCTTGGTGCCGCCCACACGGTCAATCTCACGCTCCTGAATCGCGCGCAGCAGCTTGGCCTGCAGGCGGATATCCATTTCGCTGATTTCATCCAGCAGCAATGTGCCGTTGCTGGCTTCTTCAAACTTGCCGATACGCCGCGCCTGCGCGCCGGTAAAGGCGCCTTTTTCGTGGCCGAACAATTCGGACTCAAGCAGATGCTCGGGGATCGCCGCGCAGTTCACCGAGATAAACGGCTTGGTCGCGCGCGGGGATTTGCGGTGTATATAGCGGGCGATGATTTCCTTCCCCGTGCCCGATTCGCCGGTAATCAGCACGCTGGCGTCCGACTGGGCGATCTGCTCTGCAGTTGCAAGCACGCGGCGCATTACCTCGGATCCGTGGATAACGGAGTGGCTTTCCTCAGCAATGGCTTCGAGCACTGCAGCGATCAGCTCTTCATCCGGCGGCAGGGGGATATATTCCTTTGCGCCTGCCTTGATAGCGGCGGTGGCGAGTTTTACATCCACCTGAATGCCGCAGGCAACCAGCGGCACGCTGATACGTTCATTTTCAAGCATGCCGATGAAACGCGCAATATCCTGATGCACCTCGATCATGATCACATCCGCCCCTTGCCCGTCGCAGAGCATGGCATAGGCGGCGTCAATATCCGCCACTTGAGCCACTTTCGCGCCATGCTCCCGCGCGATGCGGCTGGCCGTGCCGATTTGCCCTTCCAGATCTCCCACAATCAACAGACGCATACACACCTCCCTGGCATTTCGTTCATGCGAAACGCTCTGCAATTATTTTTCTGCTTTAATAATCTCCGTCATCGTCACGCCGACCTTATCTTCCACCACCACCACTTCCCCGCGGGCGACCAGACGGCTATTGACAAAAATATCGACCGGTTCGCCCACTTTGCGGTCAAGTTCCACGACCGCACCGCGGCCAAGCTTGAGCAGCTGCTGCACCTGCATGCTGGTTTTGCCAAGCACGACCGAAATCTGCACCGGAATATCGCTTACCGCTTCAAGCGTGATGTTGCCTTCGGTATTTTCACCAAGCGGTGTCGCAATGTCTGGGGTTGGGTCAGCCATAAATTCCTCGTTTCTTGTTAGGTGGTGGATGATGGGCTAGGTTCGGTAGTGGAAAGCTCAACGCGTATTTCCTGTAGCAGGCGACGAATCTCGCCCCATAATGTTTCACTATGGCGCTCGGCGTGACCGTTCTGCCAGTCCACCCGCACATCATGCCGGCCTATCTGACTGCCGGCGCGCACGGTGAGATCGCCATCATACGAAGCTTCGCGGAACAGCACGATAATCTGACCCTGCACCTGATCAAGCACCTCCGGATGTACCTCGATCGCCACTTTCGGCTTACCCATCACAGCAGGAAGGCAGCGCGCTACCATAGCCTCAATCATCAAGTGGCTGCGGCGGTCAAGTGCTTCGTCTGCTACCTGCCGGGCAATCAGGGTAATCAGCTCTGTTACCTCGCGCTGCTGCTGATGCAGGAGTGTGTCATAGCGGCCTTGCAGCGTAGAAAATTCCTGCGCGATATTCCCCATCAGCACCCGTGTTTCTTCGTTGCGCTTGGCCTGTTCGGTTTCGGCCTCGGCGATGCCTGCCTTCACGCCTTCATGATAGCCTTCCTGTTTTGCGGCAATTTTTGCAGCCGCGAGCTCTTCGAGCGTAAATGTCGGCGGCGGGGGAGGGGGCGGTGCTTCGGCAATTTCATCCACTTCCTGCAGCGTCACATAGGGCGCGCGGAAATCGCGGAGGGTTAAACTGTCGTAACGTTGAATACGCATGTTTTATTCCTAGTAAATCAGCTGTTCTTCGGCACTGTCACCGGCGATAACAATCTCGCCCTTGGCCGCCAGTTCCTTCGCAGCAAGTACGATCGCCATCTGCGCTTCATCCACATCTTTCAGCCGCACCGGACCCATTGACTCCATATCTTCCTTGAGCAGTTTGGCCGCGCGTTCAGACATATTCTTCATGAAAAGTGCCTTGATATCTTCAGACGCACCTTTAAGCGCAGTCGCCAGTTTTTCTTTCTCTACCACGCGCAGCACCTGCTGAATGCCTTGCGCATCAATCTTGATAAGGTCTTCAAACGTGAACATGAGGTTGCGGATGCGCTCGGCCGTTTCGGCATGACGTTTTTCCAGCATCTCCATGAATTTCGCTTCGGAGTTGCGGTCAAAATTATTGAAAATCTCAGCCATGATTTCATGCGTATCGCGGCGCTGAGTCTTGGCGAGGTTGCTCATGAATTCAACACGCAGTGTGCGCTCGATACCGTCGAGCACTTCTTTTTTCACTGCATCCATACTGAGCATGCGCATCATCACTTCCATGGCCAGCTCATCGGGCAATACGGAGAGCACTTTGGCGGTATGTTCCGGCTTCACTTTGGAAAGCACGAGCGCGATGGTCTGCGGATATTCATTTTTAAGGTAAGCGGCGAGAATTTCCTCATTCACATTGCCCAGTTTATCCCACGTCGTGCGGCCAGCGGGTCCGCGAATATCTTCCATGATGGAATCCACCCGCTCTTTACCCAGCGCTTTGAGGAGCAGGCGTTCAGTCGTATCATAAGACCCGATGACCGCCCCTGCATTCGACATGGATTCCACAAAATCAATATAGAGCCGCTCCACCGTATCGGCGCTGATGGTGCCGAGTGACGCCATGGTGCTTGAGATTTCCTTGATTTCTTCCTCTTCCATCATGTTCAGAATTTTGGTGGCGGTTTCATCTTCCACCGACATGAGCAGGATTGCCGCGCGCTGCGAGCCTGTCA
>CANHAG010000040.1 GCA_947458525.1 Rhodospirillaceae bacterium
GATGAAGCAAAAATCTTTGTAAAATCCGGCGATGGCGGGGCGGGGTGTGTCTCGTTCCGGCGCGAGAAATTCATCCCCGAAGGTGGGCCGGATGGGGGAGATGGCGGGCGCGGCGGCAGCGTGATTGTGCGCACCGCCAGCGGGCTTAATACCCTGATTGATTTTCGCTACCAGCAGCATTTCAAGGCCAAGCGCGGTCAGCATGGCATGGGCAAGCAGCGCTACGGCAAAGGGGCGGAGGATCTCATTCTCACCGTGCCCGTCGGCACGCAGATTTTTGCGGAAGATAAAGTCACGCTGATCGCCGATCTCGACAGAATGGACGAGGAATTTCTGCTCTGTAAAGGCGGGCGCGGCGGGCTTGGCAATTTACATTTCAAATCCTCCACCAATCAGGCGCCTCGCCAATCCACCCCCGGCGAAGCGGGGGAAGAAAAATGGGTCTGGCTGCGCCTGAAACTGCTTTCCGATGCCGGGCTGATTGGCCTGCCCAATGCCGGAAAATCCACTTTTCTTGCGGCCGTCACCGCCGCCAAACCCAAAATTGCGGATTATCCTTTCACCACCCTCACCCCGCAGCTTGGCGTGGTGCGGCGGGGCGAGGTGGAGTTTGTGCTGGCCGATATTCCCGGCCTTATCGAGGGTGCCAGCGAAGGCAAGGGGCTGGGCTTGCGCTTCCTCGGCCATATTGAGCGCTGCGGCGTGCTTCTGCATCTGGTGGATGCGACCGCGGAAGACGTAGCCGCGCATTACCGCACGGTGCGCGCCGAGCTTGCCGCCTATGACGCCGAGCTTGCCGCGAAGGGCGAGCTGGTGGCGCTTAATAAATGCGACGCGGTGACCAAGGCGGAACTTACAAAAAAGAAAAAAACACTGGAGAAAGCCTGCGGCCAGCCGGTATTTACCCTCTCCGCCGCCGGCCGCACCGGGCTTGATGATGTGCTGGTCGCCATGCAGCAGGCCATCACCGCCGCGCGGGCGGGGGCGTAGCCTGAAATCGCGCTTTCACCGGCCTTTGGTTTTCGCTATGACTGGCGCATGGGAAAAACGCCAACCATCAGCAGCGCCAAACGGATTGTCATCAAAATCGGCTCGAGCCTGATTGCGGATTCCGCGCGCGTGAGAAACCGCTGGCTGGCCGCCATGGCTCAGGATGTGGCGCATCTGCACGCGGCGGGAAAAGAAGTGATACTTGTTTCCTCTGGCGCCGTGGCGCTTGGCCGCCCGCGCGTGGGCTTAGGCAGCGAGCGCCTGAGTCTGGAAGAAAAACAGGCCGCCGCCGCGGCCGGTCAGCCCCTTTTGATTCAGGCCTGGCAACAGGCGTTTGCCGCGCAGAAAATCGAAGTGGCGCAGCTGCTCCTCACGCTCGAAGATTCCGAAGATCGCCAGCGCTACCTCAACGCGCGTGCGACCTTTGGCACGCTGCTCAAACACCGGCTGATCCCGATTGTGAATGAGAATGATTCGGTCGCCACCGCTGAGCTGAAATTCGGTGATAATGATCGGCTGGCCGCGCGTGTGGCAGTGATGATGGCGGCCGATCTGCTCGTCCTGTTTTCGGATGTGGACGGGCTTTACAACAAAAACCCCGCCACAAACCCGGATGCCGCGCATATCCCTGTGGTCAAGGAACTCACCCCGGCGATTCTGGCCATGGGGGGCGGGGCGGCCTCAAATCTAAGCCATGGCGGGATGAAAACCAAGCTCGAAGCCGCACAGATGGCCACCAAAAGCGGCTGCCATATGGTAATTGCCAAAGGGAAAGAGCCGCATGCGCTGGCGCAGCTGATAAAGGGCGGGAACTGCACGTGGTTTCTTGCTGCCACCAAACCGCAACTCGCACGCAAAGACTGGATTGCAAGCGCCGTGAAACTACGCGGCAGCGTGACGATTGATGCGGGCGCGGCACGCGCGCTCAGTCAGGGTAAAAGCCTGCTTCCCGCCGGTGTCACCGCGGTGGAGGGGCAGTTTGAGCGCGGTGATACGATTGGGGTGAACGCTGCCGATGGTAGGGTGCTGGCCAAAGGCATTGCCGGGTATAGCGCGGCGGAAACCCGAAAAATCCGCGGTGAAAAATCCTCAGCCGTGGAGGGGATTCTGGGCTATGCCCACCGCGATACCCTCATCCACCGCGACGATCTGGTAATGTTATGACCGCGCCTGCCGCCACCAATTCCCGCTTTGCCAGCTCCTTCCAGCGCGCCGGCGCTTTTGTGCTTGATCTCATTGCGCTGAGCTTCCCTGAATTCTTGCTGATGCTGGCTTTCGGGCCTGAAAGCGGGGTGGCGGTTCTTGGCCGCTTCCTGCTCTATGCGGCATATTTCACCCTGTTTGAAGCCTCGTCCTGGCAGGCGACTCCTGGCAAGCGGGTGCTCGGTATTTACGTGGCGCGGCGCGGCGGCTCGCCCCTTACCCGCCCGCAGGCGCTTGAGCGTTTTCTCTTTTTCATGGCCTTCACTTTTCCTGCCCAGCTCAGTATGCTGAGCACGAATACGGCCGCGTTCCTCACCTTATGGCTTCTGCTGATCTGGCTGGTGCCGATTCTGGCAACCCGTGAGCGCACCGGCCTGCATGATATGGTCTGTGGCACGCGCGTGCTTACCGGAACGCCCGAGGAAGCGGCAAGGGGGAGATAATGCAATCTGGTCTCTTACATCACATGGCGGGTGATGCCCGGGCGGCCTACCGGGCGGTCGCGGGGCTTCCGGCGTCACGCCGCAGCGAGGGGCTTGAGGCCTGCGCGCATGCACTGGCCGCAGCGAAGGAAGAAATTCTCGCCGCCAATCAGGAAGACATGCAGCACGCAGACCATCTGAGTGATGCGATGCGTGACCGGCTGCTGCTGACGCCCAAACGGGTGGAGGATATTATCGCCGCAGTGCAGGCGATTGCCCGCCAGCCCGATCCGCTCGGCCGGGTGCTTGAGCACTGGGCGAACCCGGTGAATGGATTATCGTTTGAGAAAGTCGCCGTGCCGCTGGGGGTGATTGCGATGATCTATGAATCCCGCCCCAATGTGACGGTGGATGCGGGCGCGCTGTGCCTGCGCTCAGGCAATGCGGTGATCCTGCGCGGCGGGTCGGAATCGGCGCGCTCCTCCCGCTCCATGGTGGCGGCGATGCAGGCAGGCCTCCATGCAGCGAACCTGCCCACCGCCCTCATCCAGATTGTGCCCACACAAGACCGCGAGGCGATTCATTGCCTGCTCAAAATGCATCAGGAAATTGACGTGGTCATCCCCCGCGGCGGGGCGGGGCTGACCCGGCTGGTTGCCGAAGAGAGCCGCGTGCCGACTTTGCTGCATCTGGAAGGTAACTGCCATACCTATATTCACCGCGCGGCGGATCCGCACATGGCCATGGCGGTGCTGCATAACGCCAAACTCCGGCGCACAGGCGTGTGCGGGGCGACGGAATCCCTCGTCATGGATGGGGTGATTGCTGCAACCCTCCTGCCGCAGATTGTGGAAAATCTCACCAGCGCTGGCTGCGTGCTGTATGGAGATGAGGCGGCGCGCGCGATAGACGCCCGCATCAAACCCGCCAATGCAGAGGACTGGGCGAAAGAATATCTCGCGGCTGAGCTTTCGGTGAAAATCGTGACCGGCCTTGAGGAAGCGATTGCCCATATTAACCGCTATGGCTCGCACCATACGGATGCGATTATTACGGGCGATAATGCTGCAGCGCAGCATTTTCTGCGCGAGGTAGATAGCGCGATTGTGCTGCATAATGCCTCCACCCAGTTTGCCGATGGCGGGGAGTTCGGGTTCGGGGCGGAAATTGGCATTGCCACCGGGCGGCTGCATGCGCGCGGGCCGGTGGGGGCGGCGCAACTTACCACCTATAAATATCTGGTGCATGGCGAAGGCACCGTGCGGCCATGAAGCGGGTGGGACTTCTCGGCGGATCCTTTAATCCGGCGCATGCGGGGCATCTGCATATTTCGCGCGAGGCGCTGAAACGCCTGCAGCTGGATGAAATCTGGTGGCTGGTGGCACCGCAAAATCCGCTCAAGCCCCGCGGCGATATGGCACCTTATGCCACACGTCTGGCAAGTGCAAAAAACATGGCCGCGGACCCGCGCATCCGGGTGCGTGACCTTGAGGCGAAGGCCGGGCTTTATTTTACGGTAGATACGCTGCGTTACCTCACCACGCGCCACCGCAACATGCAATTTTTCTGGCTGATGGGGGCGGATAATCTCGCCCAGTTTCACCGCTGGAAAGCATGGCGCACGATCGCTGCCATGGTGCCGATTCTGGTACTTGACCGCGCGCCTTATGCCTATGCCGCATTGCACGCCCCGGCACCGGCACTGCTGAAACCCTACCGCTTGCCGGGCGCACGCAGTTTTGCCAACCCGGGGCTGCGCCTGCCTGCCTGGGCGTATCTCATCATTCCGCGCCATCCGCTGAGCGCCACGCATTTACGAAAAACACTTGGAAAGAAGGCGTTTCTCGTTCATACTGATAGCAGTTCCCCGTGATGGAGACGCGTATTCAAGCCGCCAGTCCACGCCGCCGCAAGGCCGCGGCACCAAAAAAGAAACCCGCCGGCCGCGCCGCTGCCCCGCGCGCAAAATCTACCAAGCCTTCACCCACGGATCGCCGCCGCAAGGTGATTATCACCGCGCTGGAAGATCTGAAGGGCGAAGACATCGTGACCCTGAATGTGCGCGAGGTCTGCAGTTTTGCGGATTATATGATTGTCGCCAGCGGCCGGGGGCCGCGCCATGTTGCATCACTCGCCGATGCGGTCATCGAAGCGCTTGGCAAAGCCGGTTTCCGCGGGGCTGCCGAAGGCCAGGAAACAGGCGACTGGGTGCTGATTGATGCCGGCGATATTGTGGTTCACCTCTTCCGCCCTGAAATCCGCGAACATTACCATCTTGAAAAAATGTGGTCGGTGTAGAAAGCGATGATCGGATAATCCGATATCCGATAATCTGGTGATCCGTATATGGAAATACTTATCGCAGCCGTGGGGAAAGCCAAGCAGGGCGCAGAAGCGGCTCTGGTAGAGCAGTATCTGCGCCAGACGCGCTGGAAAATCACCCTCAAAGAAATTCCTGATGCGCCCACAAGACTTGACCGCGCCGCCCGTCAGACGCAGGAAGCTCAGAAAATCGAGGCGCTGCTCACCCCGGCGAGTCACTTAGTGGTGCTGGATGCCGGCGGCGAACAGATGACGAGCGAGGCGCTTGCCGCCCTCCTCCAGCGTCAGATGGTGGGTAGTACGAGGCGGCTGGTTTTCGCCATTGGCGGGCAGGACGGGCTTGCCCCCGCACTCATTAAACGCGCCCATCACCGGCTGGCCTTTGGCCGTGCTACCTGGCCGCATCGGCTGGTGCGGATTATGCTCGCCGAGCAGATTTTCCGCGCTTATACGATTTCGGCGGGTCATCCCTATCATGTGGGGCATTAGGAGGCGGGCTTCAGGTTTCGGGTTTTAGGTTTTAGGTTACAGATTCTAGATTTTATGGTTAGTCAGAAACCTGAAACCCGAAATAGTTTCCGTCCCCCGCTGGCGGGGGACCGAATCCGTGCTTGACGGATTCGAGGGGGTGGCGTGATGTGGCGATATTTTACCCACCCCCCGAATCTGCTGGCGCAGATTCGCCCCCCCGCCAGCGGGGGGTGGTTTGATACTCACGTGAGCAATTTATTGCACAGGTGAGTATCAAAACCGTCCGCCGTAAGCGGCGGTTTTGCGCCGCGTGTGCCGAGCGAGACGCATAAATAATTATGTGTAATTATTTATGCAAATAACTATAAAGATCACTGAAACCTGACCACTGACCCTCATGACCAGCACCCGACCCAAACCCCTGATACTCACCATTCTCGATGGCTGGGGCGAAGCCCCGCCCGGCTCGCATAATGCGATTGCATCCGCCACAACGCCGCACTGGGAAAGGCTCAGGCGCGAATATCCCTTCGGGCTGCTGGAAGCCTCGGAGGCGCATGTGGGCCTGCCCGCTGAGCAAATGGGAAATTCGGAAGTGGGACATATGAATATCGGTGCCGGGCGTATTGTGATGCAGGATTTGCCGAGGATTGATGCTGCCGTGGCGGATGGCTCGCTTGCCGCCTCTCCCGCACTGCAGCATTTTATTGCGGCGCTTAAAAAATCTGGCGGTGCGTGCCATCTGCTGGGGCTGGTGTCGGATGGTGGGGTACATGCCCACCAGGCGCATATCGCCGCACTTGCCGGGATTCTGGTTGCTGCAGGCGTGCCGGTAAAAATCCATGCATTTCTCGATGGGCGGGATACGCCGCCGCAAAGTTCCATCGGTTTTCTTTCGCGGCTGCAACAGGACGCTCCGGCGCAAGCGCAGATCGCAACGGTGAGTGGCCGCTATTATGCCATGGACCGGGATAAGCGCTGGGAGCGTGTGGCGAAAGCCTACGCCACGCTCACGGGGGCGCAAGGGGCGCGGTTCGCACACGCAATAGAGGCGGTCGAAAAAAGCTATCAGGCAGGCGTGACGGATGAATTTGTGATCCCCGCTGTGATTGGCGATTATGCCGGAATGAAAGAGGGTGACGGGCTGCTCATGGCCAATTTCCGCGCCGACCGGGCGCGGCAGCTTCTCACCGCACTGCTTGATCCTGATTTTGTGGAATTCACCCCGACCCTGCGCCCGCGCTTTGCGGCGACACTGGGCATGGTGGAATATAGCTCCAAACTTAACCCGTTCATTCCTGCGCTTTTCCCGCCGCACGTCCTGACCCGGCATTTTGGCGCGGTGATTGCGCAGGCTGGCCTCACCCAGCTGCGTATCGCCGAGACAGAGAAATACGCCCATGTCACCTTCTTCTTCAATGGCGGGGAAGAAGCAGCGCTTCCCGGTGAAACCCGCATACTTATCCCCTCACCGAAAGTAGCGACCTACGACCTCAAGCCTGAAATGTCTGCCCCCGAAGTCACGGCGGCGGTGCTCGCGGCTATCGAGCAAGAGGCGTATGACGTGATCATCATCAATTACGCGAATACGGATATGGTGGGTCATTCTGGCAATATGGCGGCGGCAGTCAAAGCGGTGGAGGCGGTGGATCAGGCGCTCGGCGCACTTGCAGCAGCAGTAGAGGCAAAGGGCGGCGCCATGGTGATTACCGCCGATCACGGCAATGCCGAATGTCTGCATGATGAGGCGGAAGGCCAGCCCCACACCGCCCATACGCTTAACCCTGTGCCATTTCTGGTCATCGCCCCTCACTTAAGGCACCACCCACTTGCCCTGCCGCATGGGCGCCTGTGCGATATTGCCCCGACCTTGCTGGCGCTCTTGCATATACCGAAACCTGACGAAATGACCGGCCATAATCTGCTGGAGGGTGTCCATGCGCCGGTGGTGTAGGCTTGCGGTGGTGATGCTTTTGGCGCCTGCGCTCGCATTGGCGGCGGGGGAGGAGGAAAAGCTCAAAAAAATCGAAGCCTCGCTCAAAGCCTCGCAGGAAAAAACCAAAGCACTTTCCGGGGCGCTTGGCAAAGAACATGAGGAGCTGGGCGGGCTGCAGGAAGAATCGCGCCGCATCGCCGCGCAGATGCAGCAGGCCGAATTGCGGCTGGGTGCGCGCGAGAAAACCCTCGCCCATGTCAGGCGCGAGCTGGCGGCCGCTAACGAAGCATATGACCGCAGGCGCGGGGAATATAACGCCACCATCCGAAGCCTGCTGCGCATGCGGCAGATTCCAAGCGCCGCCTTCCTCGCAGAAGGGGAGGATATGCAGCAATTAATGCAGACCGCAGCGGTGATGGAGATTGCCACGGAAGCGCTCGCACGTCAGGCAAAAGAACTGGCGGCGAAAGTAGCGCTTTTGGAAGCGCTGACCAAACGCGCGGAAAAAGCGAAATCGGAACTGGCGGCCGAGCAGAAACGCTGGCGGGCAACGGGCGCGGCGCTTGAAAAACAACTGGCGGCGCGTCAGGCCATGATCCGCCGTCTGCAATCAGACTATGCGCGCGAGCAGGCGCGGGTGGCGGCGCTGTCGAAAGAGGCCAGATCCGTGCAGGAGCTGATTACCAAGCTGGAAGCGGCCGAGCGCTCGCGCAGCCGTCAGCC
>CANHAG010000041.1 GCA_947458525.1 Rhodospirillaceae bacterium
TCTGATAATTATCAACCACAAATTTGAAGCGGTTTAGGGCGGCGACATAGTGTTTGCGGGTGAGGTAATAACGCCCGATTTCCATTTCTTTTCCGGCCAGATGGTCAGAGGTAAGCTCGTATTTCAGCTTGGCGTCTTTCGCGTATTCGCTATTCGGGTAGCGCGCCACCACCTCTTTCAGTGATTGCCGTGCCAGCTCGGTCATTTTCTGGTCGCGCCCAACATCCGTTATCTGAATATAGTAGCTCATCGCTTTGAGATAATAAGCATAAGGGGCGGATTTGCTGGTCGGGTGCAGTTTGACAAACCGGTCAAGAATCACCACCGCATCCTCATATTCCCCGGCGAGATACGCGGCATAGCCCGCCATGACCTGCGACTGTGCTGCCCAGGGCGAGTAAGGATGCTGGCGTTCCACCTCCTCAAACGCTTCGATTGCCTGCTTGTTATCGCCTTCCTGCATCATCGCAAACGCGCGATTATAGAGCACTTCCACGCTTTCGTTTTTCTGGGCAAGTGCCTCTTCATCCACCTCGTCACCGCAGGCGGTAAGCACCATAAGCGCGGCCAGCATCATGAATGGGCGTAATTTACAAAACTTCATCATGCCGTGATATATAACCTGCCGCCTTCTTGCGCGCAACGGGATTAGGGGTTAGAAAAGCGGCATCATAATGGTGCTATCTCATAACGACATTATCTGCCAAAACCCTCACATGAAACCAGCCCTTCCTGCTTCAGCGACGCATCTGGGTGTCAACCTGCTTGGGCTTTTTGCAGGCTTACTGGCGCTGTGGCTGCTGCAGAGTTCGCCCCTCACCATGCTGGAGCGCACAGTTATTGTATTGGCGGCAACGGCGCTCCCCATTTTATTGGCGGATTATTTCATCTTCCGCCGCCACCGCGAGCCGGGGGCAGAGCTTGGCGCCTTACGCGAGAAATCCGACCCGCGGCGCGTAGTCATCAAATGTCTGGGACTGTTTGGTGTGCTCATACTCACATTTCTCGCTTATGTGATTCTTCCAGAATATAATGACCCGTTCTACCAGAGTTTCTGGCCGTTTTTTACGGTGATTTCGCTGGCCTCGCTGGCGCTTGCGCCTTTTTATTTCGCCTGGTGCGACCGTCGCCAGAACACGCCCGAAGACGGATATTACCATTTCGGCCGCCTGCTTCTGTTCCGCGTTCGCGGCACATCGCTTGTTGAAGTGCGCCGATTCCTTCGCAACTGGCTGGTCAAGGCGTTCTTCCTGCCCATCATGTTCGCGTTTACCACCCGGGCGATGGAGGCACTCTACCGCCTTCCCCTTGAACAGGGGATGGACTGGCGGATGGTGTTTTTCTTTTCGCAGCAGATGATCATGCTGGCGGATCTTCTATTCTCTGTCATCGGTTATGTGCTTACCTTGCGTTTTTTCGGTGCGCAGATCCGTTCAAGCGAACCCACTTTTTTCGGCTGGGTGGTGGCGGTCATCTGCTACCCGCCTTTCTGGACGCTGCTGTTCTTCACCCATTATTTTTCTTACGAAGACGGGCGGGAGTGGCACCAGATTCTGCCCACCGGCACCGTGCAGATGCTCTGGGGCAGCACGATTTTACTGCTGCTTGGCATCTATACGCTGGCCACGATCTGCCTTGGCATTCGCTTTTCCAACCTCACCTACCGGGGCATTATCACCAGCGGCCCTTACCGCTTCACCAAACACCCGGCCTACGTGGCGAAAAACCTCAGCTGGTGGCTTATCTCCATGCCCTTTATTGCTGAGGCCGGGGGTTGGGCGGCCTTCACCCATTCGCTGATGCTCGTGGGTATCAATATTCTTTACTATTTCCGCGCGCGGACGGAGGAAAATCACCTCTCCAACTATCCGGAATATGTGGCCTATGCCGAGGCGATGAATACGCGCAGTATCTTTGCGTCGCTTACACGGGTGCTGCCGTTTTTACGCTACCGGCTGCCGCAGTCCGTGCCGAAGATTTAGAAAAGCAGCTTCAGATACTGCGCGCGGGGGGTGAGGCCAGGTGAAATCCACTATGCCGCAAAGGCGTAGGTGCTGTTGGCGGCGGCGGTCAGTAATGCGGCGTTGCGTTGATAGGCAGCCGCCATCACTGCCTGCGGGGCTGGGGCAGTTTTTGCAGAAGAAGCGGAAGCATTCGCGGAAGAGCTGGCCTCGCCCGCCGCAGATGCAGCGCTGGGGCGGAAGACCCCGTCTTCTCCTTCCACGAACAGAACCTCTTCCGCCACGGGAGCATGCGCGGCAGGCACTTCCACCGCCCCATCCGCCGGCAGGCCAAACAGCGCCAGCTCCTCGGTTGGTCGCAAATCATTGGGCGCCTGATCATAATCACGGAAATACTGGGGGCGCTTATCATAGCCGCTGCGCGGCGCGGTAAAGAAACTCTCCGTTCCTGACGTGCCGCCATATTGCCCGGAGGGCGCAGCCTTCGCACTGCGCGACGCGCGCAGCACGGCTTCCTGCCCGGCGTCTGAAAAATTGGCAGCAAGAAACGCGTTGAGGGATTTACCTAAGCCGGCGACCATCGTGAGAACGATGCTTTCCTATACACCAGCTCCACTTGCCGTGCCGCTTGAAGGAATTGCGGCCTCTTACATTGATTAGCTACATTTTATGCAAAACAGCACGCAGCGTCAAAAGAAAAACGCTGCGCACCCCCATTCACCACACAGGAGCACCCGGCACGGATCAATTCGCTGCGGTATGTGGCTCTTTGGGCTGCTGGCGCACAATCTCAACCCGCACCTGACGCCGGGCGATTTTGCTGAACTCCTCCTCCTCCGACCAGACCACATCACCCGTGGTGCCGGAGGCAAGAGCCGCATATTGAACGGGGCGGCGGATATTTGAGCGTTTATTCACACTGATAAACATGCGGGATCTCCTTAAGGTGAGTCCCCACCCTAACAGGAAACTCTTAACCAAACGTTAAAGGAGGCTTACATAAATGTCAGAAACGTCAAAGATCCGTCCCACATCAGGTTTAGCTAAGCTTCCTGTCACTTTCGTGTCAGGGTAACGATCCAAAAGGATTTTTCAAACTTATCCACAGTAACAATCTCAGTAGATGCATATTTGCCACTAACTGTGGCAATATAGCATCAATTTGAATTTTTGCCGCCGATTCTTCTGGCGCTTCGAAGTGTTGTAAATTTACATATAAAGTATTGATATGGTTTATATATAATGGCAGTTGCTGCATAAATATCTCTTCCGCAACCAGCATCTTCTCTTCATATGCGGGCGATGTTGCGCTTTGGCGGGGGTAACGCTATAGGCTCGTGCCATGCCCCATGCCCTCACCCTCACCCTTGCTACCTGGAATGTGAACTCACTGCGCGCGCGCCTGCCGAATCTGCTTGCGTGGCTGGATAAAAATCCGGTGGATATGTTACTGCTGCAGGAGCTTAAATGTACCGAAGACCATTTCCCCCGGCTGGAACTGGAGGAGCGGGGGTATAACCTCGCTATCTCTGGCCAGAAGACCTTTAACGGCGTGGCGATTTGTTCAAAATATCCGCTGGAGGATGTCTCGCGCAGCCTGCCCGGTGATGCGTCAGATATGGCCGCGCGCTACATTGAAGCAGTGGTGAGTCTGAAGGATAAAGCGCTGCGCGTGGCCTCGGTATATGTGCCGAACGGCCAGGAAGTGGGCAGCGATAAATTCGCCTATAAACTTGCATTTCTGGAGCGGCTGCAAACGCACTGGCATCAGCTTCTGACCTATCATGAAATAGCTGTACTGGGAGGAGATTTCAACGTCGCCCCCTACCCTATGGATGTTTATGACCCGGAAAAACTCGACGGATCGGTCTGCTATCACCCCGAGGAGCGGACAAGGATGCGTGCGCTGATGCATCTTGGGCTGATGGATGCCTTCCGGCTGAAACACCCCGAGGCGCGGGAATATAGCTGGTGGGATTACCGCAGTGGCGGCTATCAACGCGGCCATGGGATGCGGATTGATCACCTGCTGCTATCGCCGGAAGCGGCAGATCATCTGACAGACGCAGCGATTGATGAACGCCCGCGCGGGGAAGAAAAACCCTCCGACCACGCACCGGTCACGGCGACGCTAGAACTCTGATTTATTTGCGTAAGGTAGCGCGCTCAGACGCGGCGGGGAAGCTTCTACTGGCGCTTCCTTTTCTACGCTTGCATTGGTCTGTTCATCCGCTGAAATGGACGCACGCGCTGCCACCCGCGCAGGTGGCAAGGTGTAGGATTCTTTCGGCAGCGGCAATACTTTATTACGGCCGGTGTTCTTGGCTTCGTAAAGCGCATGATCGGCGCGGCGCAGTAATGTTTCGGGCGTATCATTCGGTTCAATCGTCGCGCAGCCGATACTCACCGTTTTCATGATTTCACCCACAGAGTGGGAAATTTTGAACGGCGTGGATTCCACGCGTTTACGCAAACGTTCAGCCCCTTCATAGGCGCGCGCGGCATCGGTCTCAGGCATCAGAATCACAAATTCTTCACCCCCATAGCGCGCCGCCAGATCTGCCGAGCGGATGGAGCTTACAATGATGCCCGAAAGTGCTACCAGCACCTCGTCACCCACCTGATGCCCGTATGTATCATTCACCTGTTTGAAATGATCCATATCCATAATCACGATGGAAAGGCTACGCTCACTTTCTAACGCCTGACGTACCAGATTTTTCAAGTGGGTATCGAGATAATGGCGGTTATAAAGCTTGGTGAGCCCGTCAGTAACCGCCATGGAAACGCTTTCCTGATAGCTCGCTTTGAGCGCTTCCTGATATTTCTTGCGCCGGATCTGGGTTTTCACCCGCGCAAACATCTCGTTATAGTCAATGGGGGTCAGAAGATAGTCATTGATGCCAAGCTCAAGCCCTTTGAGCATAGCATGCTGCTCCTCCTCATCCACCATGATAATGATAGGTACGTGGCGCACGGCTTCGAGCGCCTTGAACTGTGTGGCGAGCCTGAGCCCATCAATATCTGCCAGCGTCATCGAAATCAGAATAAGATCGAGATGGGGGAAGGTTTTTGCTGATTCAATCGCCGCTTTTGAATCCGTGAAAAGCTGAACCTGATAGCCGGCTGTTTTTAATTTCTCCTGCGTGCGTCTGGATTGCACCACGTCATCATCAATCACCATGATATGCGCGCCGGCGACATTGATATCTGAGGCAAATGTTTCAGCCTGCACACCCAGCTGCGCACCGGATTTGCCACGCAACCGCAACTCATCAATCAGCACTTTGATACGCACGAGCGATCGCACCCGCGCAAACAACGCCGTATCATTGATAGGTTTCGTGATAAAATCATCTGCCCCAGCCTCCAGCCCCTGCACCCGGGCGGAGGGCTCGGAAAGAGCGGTGACCATTACCACCGGAATATGAGAGATTTCCGGATCTTTTTTCATTTGCCGGCAGGCTTCAAACCCGTCCATCCCCGGCATCATCACATCAAGCAGTATCAGATCAGGCTTGCGGTCGCGTGTCTGCTGCAATGCTTCAAATCCGTCTTTCGCGGTGATGACATCGTAATATTCATTGGTGAGCTTCGCTTCGAGAAGCTTCACGTTTGCCGGCACATCATCCACAACAAGAATCAGCCCGGTCATTGCGCAGCTCCTGCCGTAACGGGAAGCAGAAAGCGGCGGACAACGCTCAGGAACTGGTCAATCGCAATCGGTTTGGAAAGATAGGCCTCGCAGCCCGCTTCGAGAATTCTGGCTTCATCGTCTTTCATGGCAAAAGCAGTCACCGCAATCACTGGAATATGCCGCAGCTCAGGGTCGGCTTTGATTTTTCGTGTGATATCAAGGCCGGAAATTTCAGGCAGCTGAATATCCATAAGAATGAGATCCGGACGCATATTGCGGGTAAGCGAAATTGCCTCAAGCCCCTCGCGCGTTTCCACCGTCTCAAAGCCGTTAGCGGCAAGCAGATCGCGAAACAGCTTCAGGTTCAGCTCGTTATCTTCAACTATGAGAATCCGCTGGGTCATGGCGCTACTATAGAGGGCATAAACCTGTTTTTCCAGTAAATTTGGGGAGTCGCCCGCGTCCCCGGCTGCGCGCCCTTTTTACCGGTTCATCCTCGTATCAATCAGATGCTGAACGATATCGGGGTCAAGAAGAGTTGATGTATCGCCAAGATTTTCGAAGTTATTCTCGGCGATTTTGCGTAAAATACGCCGCATGATTTTGCCCGAGCGGGTTTTGGGCAACCCAGGCGTGACATGGATGAAGTCCGGCACCGCAATCGCCCCGATGGTACTGCGCACCCATTGTTTCAAATCGGTAATTTTTTCAGGCGCGAGCGTGACCCCTTCTTTCAGCGTCACATACGCATAAATTCCTTCCCCCTTTATATCGTGGGGATAGCCTACCACAGCGGCTTCTATCACCTCGTCATGCCCGACAAGTGCCGATTCGATTTCCGCCGAACCCAGCCGGTGGCCTGAGACTTTGATCACATCATCCATCCGGCCGGTGATCCAGTAATACCCGTCCGCATCCCGCCGCGCACCGTCGGACGTATAATAGAGGCCTGGAAAAGCCGAGAAATAGGTCACGATAAACCGCGGATGATTTCCCCAGATGCTGCGCGCCTGACCCGGCCAGGAATCCTCAATCACGAGCGCCCCCTCGCCTTCCCCTTCAACCAGTTTGCCTTGTGCATTATAAAGCGCCGGGCGAATGCCGAAAAACGGCAAGGTCGCAGACCCCGGCTTGAGGTCAGTAACGCCCGGCAGCGGCGTAATCATATGGCCGCCGGTTTCCGTCTGCCACCATGTATCCATAATCGGTGCGCGGCCATTACCCACCACCTCATAATACCAGAGCCATGCTTCGGGGTTAATCGGTTCCCCCACCGTGCCCAGTATTTTGATGGAATCGCGCTTTGTGGTGCGCACCAGCGCATCTCCCAGCCGCATGAGTGCGCGCACAGCGGTGGGAGCAGTATAAAATTTGGTGACGCGGTGCTTGTCGCACACCTGCCAGAAGCGCGCCCCATCAGGATAGGTCGGCACGCCCTCAAAAAACAGGCTTGTGGTGCCATTGGCCAGCGGACCGTAGACGCTGTAACTATGGCCGGTGATCCAGCCCACATCCGCCGTGCACCAGTACACATCCGTTTCTTGGGTATCGAACACATAATAATGGGTCAGTGCTGCATAGACCATATAGCCTGCCGTGGTGTGGAGCAGGCCTTTGGGCTTGCCGGTCGAGCCGGAGGTGTAAAGAATAAAAAGCGGGTCTTCCGCCGCCATGGGCTCAGGGAAGCAATCGGGAGATTGACGCGCCACCAGCGCCTCCCACCACACATCACGCGGCGCTTCCATCGCCACCTTGCCGCCAGTGCGATTGAGCACCACCACATGCCGCAGCTTGAGCCCGGCAATCGCCTTGTCGATATTCGCTTTCAGCGGCACGGTTTTACCACCGCGGAAGCCTTCATCGGCAGTCAGCACAATATCACTTTGCGCATCCTCAATCCGGTTGCGGATGGCTTCGGGCGAAAACCCGCCAAACACCACCGAATGTACCGCGCCGATACGGGCGCAGGCGAGCATCGCCATGGCGGCTTCGGGCACCATGGGCATGTAAATCGTCACCCGGTCGCCTTTTTTTACGCCCAGTGACTTCAGGCCATTTGCGAGTCTGCATACCTGCTGGTGCAGTTCAGAAAAACTGATGGTGCGGGTTTCGGCCGGGTTGTCGCCCTCCCATATAATCGCTGTTTTGTTCCCGCGTGTGGGCAAATGCCGGTCAAGGCAGTTGCTGGTGATATTGAGCACCCCATCTTCAAACCATTTGATTGAGACA
>CANHAG010000042.1 GCA_947458525.1 Rhodospirillaceae bacterium
ACGCATGGGTGTACCTGCCAGCCGTATCAGTTACCGTGCGGTGCCGGTGCGTGATGCGACATATGATGAGGTACATCTGTTTGTGCGCTAGATTTCTGCCTTTTTGCAACAGATCGTGTTGCAGCCCGGTCTGTTTGCCAAAGTGTAATGCTACCTCACGCTTCAGAGAATTTCATGCCCTTTGATTTCAAAAAACATGATGATGAGTTGCTCTTTGTGCCGCTCGGCGGCACGAATGAAATCGGCATGAACCTCAACCTTTACCGCTACCAGGGCAAATGGCTGATGGTGGATCTGGGCATTGGGTTTGCCGATGATTTTCTCCCCGGCATTGAAGTGGTGGTACCCAAGCTTGATGGGTTTTTGCCGCATAAGAAAGATTTGCTCGGGCTTGTGCTTACCCATGCGCATGAAGATCATTTAGGCGCCGTGCCCTATCTCTGGCCAGAGCTTGGCTGCCCGGTGTATGCCACACCTTTTACCGCGAATCTCCTGCGCGTTAAAATGGCGGAAGAGGGGCTCAAGGGGCGTGCAAAAATTATTGAGGTGCGGGCAGGGGAGGACTACCCGCTTGGCCCCTTTACGCTTGAGATGATCCCCATCACCCATTCTATTCCTGAGATGCATGCAGTGGCTATTCGCACCGAGGCAGGCACGGTGATGCATACGGGCGACTGGAAGCTGGATGCGAACCCGCTCATCGGCCCGACATCTGACGAAAAAACACTCGCGCGCTATGGCGATGAAGGCGTGCTCGCCATGGTGTGTGATTCAACCAATGTGTTTGTGGAAGGCGAATCCGGCTCGGAATCCGACGTGCGCACGAGCCTGATGCAGATCATCAAGGAATGTTCCGAGCGCGTGGTGGTGACCACCTTTGCCTCGAACGTGGCGCGGCTTGAAAGCGTGATTTATGCGGCGCTTGGTGCCGGGCGCAGCGTGGCGCTGGCGGGAAAATCCCTCTGGCGCGTAGTGGCGGCCGCGCAGGAAGCTGGCTATTTGAAAGACGTGCCGCCTTTTCTGAATGACAGCGAGGGGATGAAATTACCGCGCAACCGCGTGGCCTTCATCTGCACAGGCTGTCAGGGTGAATCGCGCGCGGCTTTGAGCAAAATTGCGCAAGCAGAGCACCCCGCCATTCGCCTGACGCCGGGAGATACGGTGATTTTTTCCTCCCGCACCATTCCCGGCAATGAAACCAAAATCGGCCGGATGCATAATAAGCTCGTCGAACTCGGGCTTGAAGTGATCAATGACCATTCGGGATTTACCCATGTATCCGGCCACCCGGCGCGGATGGAGCTGGAACGCATGTATCAGCTGGTGCGGCCGGAAATCGCCGTGCCGGTGCATGGTGAGCGCCGCCATATTCACGAACATGCAAAACTCGCCACCCAGCTTCAGGTGAAAGAGACGGTGACGCCGCATAATGGCGCGGTGGTGCGGCTTGCGGCCGGGCGGGCGGAGATCATCGGCAAGGTGACCTCGGGCTATCTCGCGGTAGATGGCACCTCGCTTATGGATACGGAATCGCCCGTGCTGCGCACGCGCCGCAAAATCCGGGATGACGGGTTTTTATCTGTCTCGCTTGTGCTGGATAAAAAACAGCGCCTCATGGCGCCGCCGAAATTCTCTGCCCCCGGCTGCCTTGACCCCGAGGATGACCGCGATATTTTCGCAGCCCTGCGCGAGGAGATTGAAGCCATCATCGAAAAAGGCGGGAAGCCGGAGCGTCTTGAGGAATCCATCCGCAATCTGCTGCGCCGTGCACTGCGTGACGAACTGGGCAAAAAACCCGTGCTCGATGTGCATCTGCACCGGGTGTGAGGCTCTATCAGTCGGTGTGGGTGGCGCGGGCTGGTGGATTCAAATCATCCGCATGGTGAATTTTTGACCATACGCTATCGAAATCTGACCTGGCTGATTTTTTTACGTTCATTTCGACATCTCGAGCATCCTGACGAGCGGCTTTTTGGCTGCCGTAATTTCGGCGGGGGTAAGCGTCAGTTCCGGTGTGCGGTCGCGCATAGAGAGGTAAAGTTTTTCCATCGTATTCATTTTCATATAGGGGCAGGTGTTGCAGGCGACACAGGCTCCGCCATCGAGCGCCGAGGGCACGGGGTAAAACCGGCTGCCGGGCGAATGTTTTTCCATCTGGTGAATAATGCCTGCTTCCGTCAGCACCAGAAATTCCTCCCCCGGATGGGCGATCGTAAATTTCAGCAAGGCTGAAGTAGAGCCGATGAAATCTGCATGGCGCAGCAACTCCTCCGGGCATTCCGGGTGGGCGATGACATGCGCTTTCGGGTGCGCGGTCTTGAGTTTGATAAGCTCGCGCTCGGAAAACCGCTCATGCACGAGGCAGGTGCCGTTCCATAGCCGCATATCGCGCCCGGTTTTTTTGTTGAGGTACGCACCCAGAAATTTATCGGGTGCGAAAATAATTTTCTGATCCCGCGGCAGCTGATTGATAATTTTTTCAGCATTGCTCGAGGTCACGATAATATCGGAGAGCGCCTTAATCGCCGCCGAGCAGTTAATGTACGTTACCACCAGATGATCCGGATGTTCGTCGCGGAATTTTTTGAACGGTGCCGGCGGGCAGGAAGTTTCGAGTGAGCAGCCCGCAGCCAGATCCGGCAGCAGCACCTGTTTTTCCGGATTCAGGATTTTCGCGCCTTCCGCCATAAAACGCACGCCGCAGAATACAATCACATCGGCCGAGGTTTTGGCCGCTTCCTGCGCGAGTTGCAACGAATCGCCGATGAAATCGGCAATATCCTGAATATCGTCTTCCTGATAATAATGGGCGAGAATCACCGCATTCATCTCGCGCTTCAAGCGGCGGATTTCATCTTCATAATCGACGGGAGTGACCGGGTTCATAGGCAATAACTAGTGATTTTACGGGCAAATACAAGCGCGCAGCGGATAGATTGCATTGTCATGCCCGCGCAAGCGGCATCCAGCGCGGTGCGTCTGCGCCGCAGTTTCGGATTCCCGCCTACGCGGTAATGACATTAGAAAATGACACTACGGCAATAGCCGAACCGAAATTACGCAGCGCGGAAACGGGCGCCATCATACCACCTCCAGCACCGTTTCAAGGTAGAGCTTTGGCAGCAGCGCGAGGAAATCTGCGCGCGCCAGCGCCACGCAGCCTTCCGTTGCGCGCCAGTCAGGCTGCGCCAGATGCAGGAAAATCGCACTGCCCCTGTCCGGGATGACGGGGTCATCATTATACCCCAGCGGGATGATGAAATCATACGCATGATCGCGCCGCCAGAGCGGCTCGTGGCGCGCGGCGAAGGGCAGTTTCACCGGGCGGTTATAAAGCGGATGGGCGGGGTCATCACACCAGCCGTCACTGCGGCTTAGCTCATAGGTTGGCAGCGCCGTTTGCGGGGCATGGGTGACGCGGTCGGGGCGGAAATAGCAGCCGCGCAGCCTGAATAATCCGCGCGGCGTGGCGCCGTCGCCCTCGCGCTTATCATCTGTCACGCCCGCTTTGCCAATGGCGCAGCGGAAGCGCACCGCGCCCGCCTCCAGCCAGCCATCACGCAGATAAAGATAGGTTATCCGTACCATAGCAGGTAAGTAGCACAGGGCAGGTCGAAGTACAAATTAACCTCACAAGGCTTGCGGAATCCCTGATTTTCGCTAGATTGCCGAGCAAACCAAGGAAAAACATGCACGCGCAAGCCACGCCACTACTGGATAAGGTTCATTTCCCAAGCGACATGCGGGAGTTCTCGGTCGAGGAATTAAAACAACTCGCAGTCGAGCTGCGCGCGGAGATGATCGATGCCGTGGCGCAAACCGGCGGTCACCTTGGCGCTGGCCTTGGTGTTGTTGAACTGACGCTGGCGCTGCATTACCTGTTTGATACACCGCGTGATAAAATTATCTGGGATGTGGGGCATCAGGCCTATCCGCATAAAATCATCACCGGGCGGCGCGGGCAAATCCGCAGCATCCGCCAGGGTGGCGGCTTGTCCGGCTTCTGCAAGCGCGAGGAATCGGAGTATGACGTGTTTGGCGCCGGCCACTCCTCAACCTCTATTTCCGCAGGGCTCGGCATGGCCGTGGCGCGCGATTTTAAGGGCGAGTCGCACGAAGTCATCTGCGTGATTGGTGACGGGGCGATGAGTGCGGGCATGGCCTATGAGGCGATGAATAATGCCGGGGCACTGGGCTCGCGGCTGATTGTGATTTTGAACGACAACGATATGTCAATCGCCCCGCCCACGGGCGCGATGAGTGCTTATCTTTCGCGGCTGATTTCGTCCAAATCCTACCGCAGTCTGCGCCATGTGGCGAAAGTAGTGGCGCGGCAATTCCCTGAACCTCTGCAGCGCGCCGCCAAGAGCGCTGAGAAACATATGCGCACCTATGCTACGGGCGGCACAATGTTCGAGGAGCTTGGGTTTTATTATGTCGGCCCGGTGGATGGCCATAATCTTGACCATCTGCTGCCGGTACTGAAAAACGTGCGGGACGGAAAAAGTTCCGGCCCCATTCTTGTGCATGTGGTCACCCAAAAAGGCCATGGCTATGCACCCGCCGAGGAGTCAGATGATAAATATCACGGTGTCACCAAATTTGATGTGGCAACCGGCACTCAAGTCACATCCAAACCCTCTGCCCCCAGCTATACCAGCATATTCGCAAAAGCGCTGATTACGGAAGCCGCGCGCGACGAAAAAATTCTCGGTATCACCGCCGCCATGCCCTCGGGCACGGGGCTTGATAAATTCGCGCAGCACTTCCCCGCCCGCATGTTCGATGTGGGTATTGCCGAGCAACATGCGGTGACGTTTGCCGCCGGGCTCGCGGTGGAGGGCTTCAAGCCATTCTGTGCGATTTATTCCACCTTCCTGCAGCGTGCCTATGATCAGGTAGTGCATGATGTGGCAATTCAGAATCTGCCCGTGCGGTTTGCGATTGACCGCGCAGGCCTTGTGGGGGCTGACGGCCCCACCCATGTGGGGGCGTTTGATGTGGCTTACCTCTCTGCCTTGCCGAATTTTGTCGTGATGGCAGCGGGCGATGAGGCCGAACTGGTGCATATGGTCGCAACCGCCGCCGCGCATGATGCGGGGCCGATTGCTTTGCGTTTTCCGCGTGGCGAAGGGATGGGCGTGGCGCTGCCGGAACACGGGCAGGTGCTGGAAATCGGCAAGGGGCGGGTATTGCGCGAAGGCTCAGGCGTGGCGTTACTGAATTTTGGGGCACGGTTGAAAGAATGTCTGAAAGCAGCGGAGCATCTGGCAACGCATGGTCTTACGATCACGGTGGCGGATGCGCGTTTTGCCAAGCCGCTGGACGCGGCGCTAATCGAAAAACTTCTTCACAGCCATGCTTATGTGCTGACGATTGAGGAAGGCTCCTGCGGTGGGTTTGGCGCGCAAGTGCTCACCCTTGCAACCAATCGCGGCTGGCTGGATAGTGGTGCGTGCAAACTCCGCAGCCTGACGCTGCCTGATTATTTCCAGCCGCAGGATACGCCTGAAAAAATGTATGATGCGGCAGGGCTGAACGCCGCCCAGCTGATCGCCACGATCAGCACGATCATGGGCAGACCCATCCCGCGTTCCGCCGCGGCGTGATGAGCGCTGGCTGGATTGATGGGGCTGGAGCAGGGCAGGGGATGCGCTGACTAAAAATTCTCTCGCAACCACTGCACAATACTTGTGGGCAGGAAGCGTTTGCGGGCGTGGGCGGTGCTTAAAATCTGTTCTTCCCAACTGCGCTGGGTGACATAGTTCAGCAGGCCAATCACGGTTGCGAAAGCCGGGCCGGAAACGGAATCAGCCAGCCCCGGCAGTGGCGTGGGTGTGCCTTTGCGCACCTGTTTTGCAAGCATGCGCGTGGCTAGGTCGCCCACCCCAATCATCTGGCTTGCGCCCCCTGTCAGCACGCAGCGGCGCCCCACCTTATCCATACCGCTGGCTTCAAGCTTGCCGCGGATCAGCTCAAAAATCTCCTCCATACGCGGGCGCACAATACCTACCAGCATGGCGCGCGGCATGGTGGTGGTTTCGTCTTCCTCCTCACGTTCGCCAAGCTGGGGCACATCCATCATCACGTCACCGTCACGGGTGGAGTTGATCGCGCTGCCATGCAATGTTTTCAGCCGCTCCGCATGGTGCATGGAGGTGGAGAGGCCTTGCGCGATATCGCTCGTCACATGGTTGCCGCCGATGGGAATCACGTCACTGTAAAGATTGCGCCCGCCGAGAAAGACGGAAAAACTCGTCATCCCCCCGCCCATATCAATCAGCGTGGTGCCGAGATTCATTTCATCCGGATCCAGCACCGCGAGCGCGCTGGCGTGCGAGTTCAGCACATATTCCGACACATTGAGTTGCGCCCGCGCCACGCAATGCGAGAGATTTCTGAGGTAAGAAGATTTGGCGGTTATGACCTGCATCTCTGCTCCCAGCTTTTCGCCAATCATGCCGCGCGGATCGCGCAGCCCCCGCACACCGTCGAGCCGGTATTGGGTGGGGAAGCAATGGAGAATAGATGCTTCTTCACTTGCCAGCGAGCCGCAGCCTTCATGGATGATATCGGCAATATCCTGATCACTCACCCCTTCGGTCAGCACGTCCAGCTCCACACTCACCTGACGTGAGCGGATGTTGGTACCGCCAACGCTCACCACCACATCTTCAATCGCTTCGCCACCTGCCATTTGCTCGGCCGTATGCACGGCGGCAACAATCGAGGTTTCCACCTCTCCCACATCTGTAATCACGCCGGACTTCATGCCTTTGGCCAGCTGGTGCCCCACACCTGCTACTTCCAATGCGCCGTTTTCTGTGCGGCGTACAATCAGGCAGGCGACCTTGGTAGTGCCGATATCAAGGGCGGCAATGGTTTCCGTGCGGCGGGGAGATTTACTGCGTTTCATGTTAGGTTTCCCGTGCATTGGTCAAGGTGATGGGGGAGGCGTCAGGCGCCACCGGAGTGATATAGATCCGGTCTTCAATCCGCATATCTACCGAGCGGATGGATCTGGCAAGCAGCGCCTCGCGCTTGCTTAACTGGGCAAAACGGCGCCATGCGGTAATCGCTCCTTCGGCGGGCAGCAGCACTGTCATCTCATTTTTCAGTTTCATGTTCCAGCGTCTTTGGCCCACGCGAATAGCGGCCTGAATCTCCGGTTCCAGTTCTGGCGCGGCAGCCAGAAGGGCAAGAAGCTCTTTGAGATGTTTCGGTGCATCTTCTCCCACCATCAGTGGCAGAGGGGCATGGGTTTCGTATTTTTTGCGGTCAAGCACTGCGCCATGTTTATCAAGTAACGTGAGCTTCCCATGCGCCTGCCACAGGATTGCCGGTGTGCGCTCGACGATGACAATCGCAATTCGATTGGGTAGATGCCGCGTGACCCGCGCCTGCTCCACTTCGGGAATCTGCTCGAGTGCGGCCTGCATTCCTGTCAGTGATACTTGCAGAATCGGCGCGTTACGCGCAATGCCAAGGGTTTTTTCCAGCGCGTTCTTATCTGCTACTTTGCGCCCCTCGAGCGTTACTTCCTCCACACGGAACCCGGCTTCTGCCGTAAGTGCGAAGAAGCCCTTGCGCCAGACTGTCAGATGCTCCACCGGGCGCGTGCCCATCACGCCATAGGTTGCAAGCAAGGCGTAAAGCGCGAGTGACGCAATGGCCAGAAGCCCCAGCCGCCTGATGATCACGCGGCGACGGTCGCGCGCTTTGCGGCGCAGCATCTCGG
>CANHAG010000043.1 GCA_947458525.1 Rhodospirillaceae bacterium
AGCCGCTCAAACACCAGCGAAAAGGAAAGCGCCGTGCGCGCAAATACCTGATGGCGGTCGAAAATAATTGCCTCCGAAAGCCCGCGCAGCGCGGCCTGCACGGTGAGGCGCTCGCTGAAAGCGGGTGAGGCAATCGTGGTGAGTGTGGCCTCGCGCCGCACTTCATCGGCAATCGCTACCGCGTCGCCCTGAATGGCGCTGCGATGCTCACTCATATAGGCGCGAGCGATGGCAACGGATTCATTAAGCGCCCCCACCACGCGCTGATCGAACCATGATTTGACGCCGATATTGAAAAAGATAATCGAGAACACCGAGACGATGAGGGTAGGCAGAATCGTCACCCCACAGAACATGAGAAGAATCCGCCCCTGCAGCTTGGTGCCGGTGAGACCGCGGCGCGCATCCTGCCAGAGGCGGTAGGCGCGGCGCAGCACAATGATGGCCATGATGAGCAGCAGGGTAAGCGCCGCCAGCACCAGCGGAAGGATAGATTGCGGGGTAATATTACCGCTGCCCAGATCACGCAGCAGCATGATGAGCAGAATCGCGGTAATCAGCACCAGCGCTGCAATCGCCAGCCAGACAAAGGCGCGCTGCAGCCGGCGCGAAGGCTTGCGCGGCAGGGGCGGCATCAGCGGCAGTTCGCTCGTCACGCTCATGCCGCGTCTTTCATGAGGCTGCGCACATCAATTGCAAGGTCGCGCATTTTCTTACGCAGCGTATTGCGGTTGATACCCAGAATTTCCGCCGCGCGTATCTGATTACCGCCGGTGGCGCGCAATGTCTGTTCAAGCAGCGGTTTTTCCACCAGCTGCACCACCCGGTCATAGAGCCCGGGCGCGGGAAGTTCCCCGCCATGGGTGGTGAAAAACTGCTTGAGATGCCGCCCCACTTCCTCGCTCAGATTGCCCGCGCGCGCTACGGCCGGTTCTGTAGCTGACGCGCCGGGCGCCCCCAGCAAGGTCGCAAGATCCGAAACGCGGATGGACGCGGATGTTTCGCACGCGAGCACGCGGTAAATGAAATTTTCAAGCTCACGTATATTACCGCGCCACGGCGCTGCCACCAGCCATTCTGTTGCCTCTTTATCAAAGGATTTCTGGGGTAGGCCGCGCGCTACGGCAAGGCCGGTGAAATAAGTGATGAGCGCGGGAATATCCTCGCGCCGATCACGCAGGGGCGGCAAGGTCATGGGTACCACATTCAAGCGGTAATAGAGATCCTCCCGAAACCGGCCTTCATGCACCATATGCGCCAGATCATGGTGGGTGGCGGCGACAATCCGCAGATCCGTACGCAGCACGCGCGCACTGCCGATGGGTGAGAATTCCCCCTCCTGCAGCACACGCAAGAGGCGGGTTTGCGTTTCAAGTGGCATATCGCCAATTTCATCCAGAAACAGCGTGCCGCCCTGCGCCCGCTCAAACGCCCCAAGCTGGCGCTGATGCGCACCGGTAAAGGCGCCCTTCTCATGGCCAAACAGCGCGCTTTCAACCAGCTCACGCGGAATGGCTGCCATATTAAGAGCAATAAACGGTGCAGCTTTGCGCTTGCTTAACCCGTGCAGTGCGCGCGCCACCAGTTCTTTACCTGTGCCGGATTCCCCTTGAATCAGCACCGTCAAATCATTGGTAATGAGCCGGGTGAGCAGGCGGAAAATTTCTTGCATCGCTTTCGATTTCCCAACCAGCGTCACGCCCGGGGCAACGGTGACAATCCCCTCTTCCTGCTTCGGTGTCGCCTTGGAGTCATGGCGCAGCGCACGAGCGACCGCCTCAGTCAACCGCCCTAGATCAAAGGGCTTGGGCAGAAACTCCACCGCCCCCAGATCCTGCGCCCGCGCAGCGTTCAGCAGCATGTTATGCGCGCTCATCACAAGAACCGGAAGCTCCGGACGCATCCGGTGCCATTCGGCAAGCCCGTCAAGCCCGTTGCCAGAGGGCATGGTTACATCCGTCACCACCAGATCGGGGGGTGGATTTTCGCGGATGCGGCGCGTCGCCTCCACCACATTTTCGGCGCGTTCCACACGATATCCCTCGCGCCCCAGCGCCCGGGAAAGCACGGTGAGAATCGCGGTATCATCATCCACCAAAAGAACGGTTTTCATATGCGCCTGCCTATTTTTTAGGCAGTTTTATAGGGGCGGGAAGATGAAAAGGCAATCTGGAAGTCGGGGGTCACCCCTGAGGCAAATATAAACTGAAGATAGCCGGTTTACCGGGGGCGGATTCAAGCGCCACCAGCCCGCCCTGTTCTTCCATCAGCCGGGCGACAATCGCGAGCCCCAGACCCTTGCCGCCCTCGCGCCCGCTGGAAAAGGGTGTGAAAAGCCTGGGCGCAAGATCAAGCGGAATACCCGGCCCATTATCTTCCACCCGCAGATGAATCGGCAGCGTGCGGCCGCCGGCGCGGCGCATCCGGTCGCCAATCATATAGCGGGTGCGCAGCGTGATGGTCGGATCCTCCACCCCGCGCACCGCTTCAGCAGCGTTTTTCACCAGATTCATCACCGCCTGAATCAGCGGTGCGCGGTGGCCGGTGACTGGCGGCAGGGAGGGATCATACTGCGTCACAAACTTCACCTCCGCCGCAAAGGAGCTTTGCGCGGCAAGGCGCACATATTCGGTGATTTCGTGAATATTAATGGCTTCAGGCGGGTGCTGCGGTGTGGGGGTGAGCGGGTCAAGCCGCGCGATCAATTCCTCAATCCGCATGGCTTCGTCGATGATGAGGCGCGCCAGCGACTTATCCTCCGCCCCTACGGATTGTTCGAGCAACTGCGCCGCACCGCGAATGGAAAGCAACGGATTGCGGATTTCATGGGCAAGACTTGCGGCCAGCTGCGCGCTCATGGCCGTCCATTCAGGCGCAGGCAGAACAAGGTCAGGGCGCAAGGTGGGTTTGAGGTTGGTCATATTGTGGTTGTGTAGTTATTCCAAATCAACCGTCAGCACAAGATGGCGCATCTCCCTCCCCCCGCAAGCGGGGGGAGGTTAGGAGGGGGGAACCGTACAACTGCACCGGCAGGGGGCTACTCCCCTTCGCTCACCCGTTCATGGGCGCGGGCGGTAACACCACGCTGCAATAAATCATCATAATACTCGCGGATGGCGGAGCGGACGTCATCTGCATTGGTCATGCGGTTCACGCGGTGGCGGTATTCGGCGGCTGAGTGGAGGCCACTCGCATACCAGCCAATATGTTTACGCGCGATGCGGATGCCGGCTTCCGTACCATAATAACTGAGCATCTCGTCATAATGCTCAAGCACAATGTAGCGCTGCGCTTCGAGCGCCGGTTCCGCCACCACCTCACCATACAGATGGCGGCAGGCCTGATGCACAAACCATGGACGGCCATAGGTGCCGCGCCCGATCATCACGCCGTTTGCGCCTGACTGGTGAAGCGCCGCATCAATATCCGCCGTGGTGGTAATATCGCCATTGACGATGACGGGAATGGTGACCGCCTCTTTCACCTTACGCACAAAGCCCCAATCGGCATTGCCCTTATACATCTGGCAGCGTGTGCGGCCATGCACCGTAATCATGCGGATGCCGAGCGACTCTGCCGCGCGCGCAATACGGGGCGCGTTGAGCGACTGGTGATCCCACCCCATCCGCATTTTGAGGGTGACGGGGATATTTACTGCTTTCACGGTTGCTTCTAAAATCCGCAAGGCCAGCGGCTCGTCGCGCAAGAGCGCAGAACCCGCCATGCCATTCACCACTTTTTTCACCGGGCAGCCGAAATTAATATCAATAATATCCGCGCCCCGGTCTTCGTTGAGCTTTGCGGCTTCCGCCATCACTTCCGGATCGCACCCCGCCAGCTGCACGGAAAATGGCCGCTCTGTCACTTCATATGCGGCCATACGCAGCGCGTTTTTGGTTTCTAAGATCACCGCTTTACTCGCAATCATTTCCGACACGACAAGCGGCGCGCCGAAGCGCTTGACCAGTTTACGAAATGGCAGGTCTGATACCCCCGTCATGGGCGCGAGGATGGCGTGGTCGGCTAGCGTTATCTGTCCGATCTGAATCGGCGGGCGCGGCGTATGTGCTGGGGCAGGTTCCATTGCCCGCCCTATAACGGAATCGGCACCGGTTTTGAATGTTTTTCTTTGTTTATAGTCGTTCAGCTAGAGAGTGTCGTCACGGGATAGCCACTATTTTGGGAGGACTTCCGAACGCATCATCTTCGGCAAATCGCCAATCAGCCCCATCGCGTGGCGCATGAAGAAATGCTTGAGCGGCGGCATCTGCTCTACCATCTTGAGACCCGAACGGCGCAGAAATGTGAGGCCTGGAGAGCGGTTGGAAAAAAGACGATTGAGCAGATCGGTCGAGGCGGTCATGCTCACTGAGTCAAATTTCCGCCAGCGCTCATAATGGGCAAGTGGCTCTGGCGCGCCAAGATCGCCGCCTTGCCGGTGCTGCCCGGCCAGAATTTCGGTAAGTGCCGCCACATCACGGTAGCCAAGATTCACCCCCTGCCCGGCAATGGGGTGAATGCCGTGCGCCGCATCCCCAACGAGCGCGAAGCGCGGCGCGGTGAAGCGTGTCGCGTGCATCAGTGTCAGCGGATAGGAAAAACGCTTGCCGATGACGCGCGTCTCGCCCCAGTATGCTCCCATGCGGCGCATGAGTTCGGCGTTGAATTCTTCCTCCGGCAGCGCCAGAAAAATTGGCGCGTCGCGGTCATGCTCCGTCCATACAATGCCCGAGCGGTGCTGGCCATCCGCACTGTCTGCAAGCGGCAGCACGGCAAAGGGGCCGGGCGGCAGAAACCGCTCGAGCGCCAGCCCGTGATGCGGGTTCGCGTGGGTGACGGCGCACACAATCGCCGTCTGGTCGTAAGAAATGACGCGGTAATCCATCCCCGCCGCATCGCGCAGTCTTGATAACCGGCCATCGGCAGCGACGAGCAGTTGCCCGGTAAGCGTCTCGCCATTTTCAAGCGTCGCGGTGACGCTGTCAGGTTCCGCCACATAGCCGGTGACACTGCGAAGTGAATAGCGCGTGATATTCGTGGCGCGCGCCAGCGCCTCGTAAAGCCCATGGCGCAGCATGCGGTTTTCGAGAATATAGCCGAAAGGCTCCTCCCCCACCTCTTTCGCAGCATAATGCACATAGCCGGGCGCGTATCCGTCGCATACGCGGATGTCGTGGATGGGCGAGGCCTCCGCCGCCAGAAACTGCCAGACACCTATCGCGCGCAGTACCCGCACGGATCCCAGCGAAATAGCCGAGGTGCGGCCGTCAAACGCCGCATCAAGCTGGGTGGTGGCGGCCAGCGGATCCACCACCGCCACGCGGAGATTCTCCCCCGCGAGCGCCAGCGCCACCGCATTGCCCACCAGCCCTCCGCCGGCAATCACCACGTCATATTTGTGTGTTACGGTCATACCTGCCCTCTAGCATAGTGCTGTCATCCGATGCAAATGCATAGCGTTTGGGCAGGTGACTGCCTGATTAAACGGCAGCACGTCCGGCGGCCGGTAGTCAGGCCTTTGATTTTCATGATTTTTGCAACTGGCACGCGGCTTGAAAGATACTTCACCATTGTTCCTGTAACTGCTGGGGGTTCGTTCTCGAGCCCCCTTTTTTTATAGTAACTTTTCTGCACCCACACTCCGCCGCAACATTCACTCAGGCAGAAGCTTCTTTCGCCGGTTCTTCGCGGCGTAAACTGAGATAGATGAGGATGGTGGCCGAAACATAGATGGAAGAATACGTGCCGACGACTACGCCAAACATCATGGCGGCGCTGAAGCCGAACAGCACCTCACCGCCGAGTGTGACCAGCCCGATAAGGGCAAGAAACACCGTGCCGCCAGTGAGAATCGTGCGCGAGAGGGTTTCGTTGATGGTCTGGTTGAGCAGAGTATCGAGCGGCATGGTTTTATATTTGCGTAAGTTCTCGCGCACCCGGTCATAAATCACCACCGAGTCATTGATGGAGTATCCAATCACCGTGAGAATCGCCGCCACCGAGGTAAGGTTGAACTCGATTTGCGTGACCGAGAAGAACCCGACCATCATGATTGCATCATGGATCAGCGCTAAAATCCCCCCCGCGCCATACTGCCATTCAAACCGGAACCAGAGGTAAAGCAGCATCATGACAAGTGCGAGGCCAACGGCCACCAGACTGCCGGTAATCAGCTCCTTTCCTACTTGCGGCCCGACATAATCCACCCGTGTGAATTCCACCGCACTGCCATAACCCTCCGTCACCAGCGCCCGCACCTTGTCGGCTATGGCTGATTGCTGGAGCCCTTCCTGCGGCGCGAGGCGAATCATCACATCCCGCCCCTCGCCCACTGACTGAATCATCGCCCCGCCAAGCTCGGGCACATTCAGAATCTGGCGCAGCTTGCTCACATCCGCCACCTGTTCGGTGCGGATTTCCATCACCACCCCGCCGGTGAAATCAATGCCGAAATTAAGCCCCTGGGTCATGAGTGACACCGCCGTGACAATCATGCCGATGATGGTAAACGTAAACCCGTACCAGCGGTTGCCGATGAAATTAATGCGGGGAGGTTTTTCTAGAAACCGGATAGGAAAACGCATGTCAGCCCTCGTTCTTTTCTTCTTTTGGCGGTGAACCGGGCACCCAGCCTTCAGGCTTACCCGGCGCTTTGCCTTTGGTTTTCACCAGCGAAATCAGCATGGAGACGGATAGCACCACCACCGTAAAAAGCAATGAGTACTCAACTTTGATAAGATCATAGGCATGGCTGTGGTTGATGAGCATTTTGCCGCCGATAAACACCAGCACCAGCGACAATCCGTATTTCATATACTCAAACCGGTGCATGATGGCAGCAAGCGCAAAATACAGCGCACGCAGGCCGAGAATCGCGAAGATATTGGAGGTCAGCACGATGAAGGTATCCTGTGTGATGGCGAAAATCGCCGGGATGGAATCCACCGCAAACACCACATCCGCCACATCAATCACCACCAGCACGAGGAAGAGCGGCGTCATAAAGAGCTTGCCCTCGCGCCGCACGAAAAACCGCTTGCCCTCATAGCCCGGCGTGATGCGGAAATGGCGGCTCAGAAACAGGATCATGCGGTTATGTTCGAGGTCGGGCGCAGCGTCGGCTGCCAGCAGCATTTTAATGCCGGTATAAATGAGAAAGGCACCCAGCACATACATCATCCATTCAAATTCGGTGATCAGTGTGGTGCCGATGAGAATGAACATGCCGCGCAGAATAATGGCGCCAAGAATACCCCAGAACAGTACGCGGTACTGGTATTCCGCCGGTACTTTGAAATGGGTGAAAATGAGAACGAAAACGAAGATATTATCAAGGCTGAGGGTTTTTTCGATGAGGTAGCCGCTTAAATACTGATAGCCTGCCTGTTCCCCCAGCGCGTGAAACACCCAGAGGGAAAAGAGCAGCCCAAGCGCAATGTAAAATGCGCTGAGCTTGAGCGCCTGCGCCACGCCAATGGCGCGCTGTTTGCGGTTGAGCACGCCGAGATCAAACAGCAGCAACAGGCCGATTAGAAGGAAAAACCCCACCCACATCCATAGCGGGTGGCCAAGCAGGTCATGGTTAAGCATGGTTAGGCACTGTTCTCATATTATTTATCTCCTTGCGTTGCTGTTTTCGTGGTGCAGGCCGCGAAGGTGCGGCTCGCCGCAGGTA
>CANHAG010000044.1 GCA_947458525.1 Rhodospirillaceae bacterium
CTTGGCTACCAGACACCCGCCCAAGCAAGCGCCGGTCTGCGCCAGACTCTTGCGGTCGCGCACCCCGGCGCTTGCACAACCGATGCATCACCCCTATGCTACCCGCAGGACTCTACTTCCAAGTGACTCAACTTTGGGGAGCAGGTCAAAGCGAATCGCCTTTCGCTAATAGTTTACGATAAGTTTCTTGAAATACCGCTGGATCGGCCTCTAATTTTTCAAGCAGTTTTGGCGCGGCAGCCCAGCCGACCAAATAGCCTGAGCCGTATCCCGGCCGGTACATGTATTGATCCCACAGCATCAGGCGTGCATCCATCATTGCCGCGTGTTCACCTGCTTGACTGATGTTATTCCCAAGAATCTTACCGCTGGCTTCCCGCCATAATTTTGTAACCGGTATAACTTGACCGGGATGTTGTTCGGCATAGCGATAGGCATTTCTTTCAAAATTTAGTTTGCCAATCTGTTCCACCGTGGCGACATCAGCATTTAATTGATCGGATAACAATGCCACTGATTGCTGAGGATTCTTGATGCGCTTGGCCATTTCTTTCATGAATAGAGCTTCTTGCATGGTGGAAACAATCTCGGCTACCTCCGGGTGAATTTTATCCGTTCCTGACAATTGAAAATGCACTGCATGACCCATTTCGTGTGCGGCGACGCGCGGCCCCATGAGTCCGGGAATATCTTTGAGTCTGGGTTCAAATCTGCTCCAGAATTCTTGTCCCGGCCCGGTTGCGGTTTTATTCGCAATGCCATGCGCAACGTCACTCATCCCAAGCGGCTCAAAACATATTGCCGCCACCTGCCGTGATTCATCCCACGGCACAGATCCACCCCAATTGCCAACGGGCGCCATAATTTCTGAAGGATGCAGCAAGTCCGTGTGGTTTAATTTAGCCTTAAATCCAAAATAACGATCCAGTACACCACCTGCGTTCACCTCAATGGTTGCAATGCCTTTGCCAAGAGCATTGCCTTCATGAAAATATAATTTGCTTGCGGAACTGCCGTGTTCGGCGGCGAGTTTTGATTGCAGCCCGATCATGCGGGTCAGGCCTTCTTCTATTTTTGCTTTGCCTCCCTTGGAAAAAACATCGGCAACGGCGTGATGACCTGCTATTCGCGTTGCAGCATTCTCTGATCCTGCATTGACAAGATGTTTCCATACATTGATCATACGCCATTTATGGAACTCCTGTCCCAGCGCACCAATCTCATGTTCTAATGCTGCTATGCTCGCCATACGCTTAAGAGTACCATATGTGTGTTACTCTTTTATGACAGACTGGATAGATTCGAACTTATAGAATCTTCTAATATCAATATGTTGTGATTCCAGATCCTAATAGGAACGCTATCTTTGAACCATATAAAATGGCTCTGGCTTTGAAGCTGCGGCGATGGCCGTTTAAATGGTCGGAGCGAGTGAACGGATTTAGAACCTGCCCGGAAATGAGATTGGCTATTATTCAGTTACATGAGCACTATCAGGTGCTAAGGAAATATCCATTCAAGTCTTGTAGATCTGAGCGCCTGCTGGTATAATAAGCCTACAAATTGGCAATAGCCACGGCAGCCCCTGATCTCATGGTCGGGGGCTGAGTAATTTTAGAAGATAAGTTCCCTCAGTTTTTCTTTGATTTTCTCTGCTTCGTGTGAAGGCAGTTCGCCCATTTTGTCTTTAAACCGCTTCGCATCAATCAGCCGTATCTGTGACAATATCAGCGATTGTTCAATATCCTTAAAACGTACGTGGCAATAATAAGGTTTGTCCTTTAACTGCGTGCTAAGCGGAATACCGATGCAGATATTGCGATTAAACTTCTTCAGCACAAACACCGGCCGGGTGAAGGAAGCGCCCTTGCCATCCTGTTCATCACCTACATTCACACCGAGGCTGCACCACCACACCTCACGCTCTTTGAACATGGGACGCGCGTGAATGGCCTGCGCCTTCTTTTTCTGCGTGTTCCACGTGTCGAAATCTTTTTCCATAGGCCGCCAGGTTCACATCGGGTTTCTTTCGGTAGCGGCATCGTGCGGGCAATGTATTATGAAGCAAAGAAATTATTGTTCGAACAAATGGTCGGAATGACAGGATTTTGCTCGGGCTTCGCCCTGCGCGGCAAACGCTAAGCTCAGATTTCGCATCGCTCATCTTCGCTAAGCGTTTTGTGAACCTGCTTCGCAGGCAGCCTCTCCAGTCATACCATTACCTAAAGTTACCCCAAGGGGTAGCTTTAGGTAATGGTCGGAATGACAGGATTTGAACCTGCGACCCCTAGTCCCCCAGACTAGTGCGCTACCGGGCTGCGCTACATTCCGACACTCATTCACCGTTCTGCCACGCAGCCCTTCTGCTTTTAGTGGCCGCTCTGGCTTTAAGCCAACGCGGCAGGCTGCGCTACATTCCGACACTCTCTCACCATGCCGACACTGTATTTGCCTGTCTCATGATGCGCGCTGTTCTTAAGCCCGGCGCGCAGCATCTTCAAGCTTTTTATGGGCGCAGCCACTGTCTGCGCCATCACTTCAGCCGGCTATATAGGGATTTGTAACCCCAAGCCGGGCGAGAATCGCAATTTCGAGTGCTTCCATGCGTCTGGCATCGCGGGGGTGCAGGTGGTCATATCCCAGAAGATGCAACACGCCATGAACTACCAGATGCAATGTATGCGCCCGCAGCGATTTTCCCTGTGCCGCCGCTTCATGCGCAATCGTTTCATAGGCGAGGATAACGTCGCCAAGATAACCATCCTGCCCATCGGGAAACGACAGCACATTGGTGGGTTTTTCCCTGCCGCAGAATCTGGCATTGAGCGCGGCAATCTCGGTATCATCTGAAAACCGGATAGTCACCGCCTTCGCGGTGTGCGAAGTGCTGTTCTGCTCAGGAAACGCGGGGGTCTCAAGCGTCAGGCGCACGGCCTTGCGTACATCGCCGCGGAAGGTTTTAAGCCCGGGCTTCCAGCGCGCGTCAGGAGTAAGAAGGGTGAGCATTATTTACCATACCTATAGGGGCGGGGGAAAAAGAGGTTCGCACGCCCAGATATCACGCGGGGTCTTGAAAATAAACGCGATTATCAATCGCGGCTGCGGGGTTTTCTCCGGCCGCGATCGCCCGGGCAGACTGAGAAAATAATTTTTTTGAAAAAAATGACGCGTTGTCATCAACTTGTCACAATTTGCTGGCATGGTGGAAGGGTAACAACGGAACGTTCATGACCGACACTCTTTCCACGGCCGAGAAGACAACACGCACCAGCGCTGCTGCGCCGGTGACTCATGCCGATCCTGAAAATGCAGCGCCGCGCCCGCCGATTCAGTTTCTGGGTATTCCACTGCCTACCCCGATTTCGCAGGGGATTCGTTACGTTGCTGACAAAGGCAACAGCATCTCAAAGAAAACCATAGGCATTATGCCATCTTTTATCGTCAATAATTCATCAAATGTTATTGCTACCGTTCAAGTAGGCTCTGAAATTTTGATGATGCGCGCTTCAGGTACAAAAACACTCGCAGATGCCAAGCGAGCCCTGCTTCAGGATACTAAATTCACTGGTGGTATAGAGAGCATAAAAACCTTTTTTGATCTTCCAAAAGCAACGGAACTTGAGAAAAAACTTCATGGAGATCGACTGATTAATCGCTGGCAGGCACGCTCGGTATTGTCTGGCCTTACAACGATGGCCTTCATGACCATGCTGCCAGATGATAAGGATTCTCAGGAAGAGATTGATTCAGCGGTCAAATTACAGCACGAGAACAAATTGCTATATGCCGCAAGTTGTATTGGAAAAGCAGTTAATCCATTCCAGTGGCATCACAACAAACGCTATCTTGCCGGACTTGGGTTAACACTTGCCGGAGTATGTTCTTTATTTTCTGGGTTCCGTAATGTTGGCCGTCTTACGAAGGGTGGGCCGGAGATTTATGTATCAAATTGGGCACATAGCGCAGGCGGAGCGATCACTACCATTGCAGGATCACAGCTATTGTTTGCGGTTGATAATCGCCAAGGCTGGGCGCGTTGGGGAAGTACTATGTGGGGGCGCATGGCTTTTCTGCCAAAAAGTATTTTGAATCGATATAAAAAAAATGATCCACATGCAAACTGGTATAGTGCTGGTCAGTTTGGCCTGCAATCCTCAAACGTGCTTTCATTTTTGATTGGTGGTGCAGAGAAGCGGACAGACGGTACGGTAGTTGATTATGACGCGATGTTGCGTCAGGCAAAAGAAAAGGCTAGCGCGCATCCTAAGGAAAAAAAATCATACAGTAACGGACAGGAAGTCTTGGAGCAGAGCCTGCCGCAAACGCGTATTCAGACCGACGGTGCAGCACAGGTTGAGCATACGCCGCCACAGCAGAATGCTGCGCTCGCAAAAGCCTAGCATTCACGCGGGCGCCTGCAGCTACATATTCGGGTAATTCGGGCCGCCACTGCCTTCTGGCGTGACCCAGACGATGTTCTGGGTGGGGTCTTTAATGTCGCAGGTTTTGCAGTGAACGCAGTTCTGCGCGTTGATTTGCAGGCGCATGCGGGGTCTTATCCCCCCCGCCTGCGGGGGGGACGTAAGGGGGGGAACTACCGCAGCATTCGTACCAGCCGAAGGATTCCCCCCTCCTACTCCCCCCGCAAGCGGGGGGAGAGAAGGAGAGAGCGGGGGGGATGAAGAAAGATGCGGGGGGGATGATGTAGAAGAATCCTCCACAAACTCATAGACACCGGCCGGGCAATAGCGCTGCTCCGGCCCTGCATAGCGCGCAAGATTCACCGCCACCGGCACGCGCGCATCTTTCAGCGTTAAATGCGCTGGCTGATCTTCCTCGTGATTGGTGCTCGACAGATAAACCGAGGAAAGCCGATCGAAACTCACCCTGCCGTCTGGTGCCGGATAGTCAATTTTCCGGCATTTTTCGGCCGGTTTCAAACAGGCATGATCGGCGTGGTGACTGAGTGTCCACGGCGCACGGCCAAAGAGCAGATAAGTATCAAGCGCCGCGTAGCAAAGCCCCGCCCATAACCCATAGCGGAAGGCCGGGCGGATATTGCGTACTTTATAGAGTTCATCATACACCCAGGAATTCTTCAGCGCCGTTTCATAAGCAGCAAGCTCGCCCTCACCTGCTTGCTCTTTCTTCACTCCCCCCGCTTGCATCCCTTCACTTTTCCCCCCCGCAAGCGGGGGGAGTGAATTTGCCGAGGCCACCGCCTCCGCCGCGAGCATGCCCGAATACATGGCTGTATGCGTGCCTTTAATTTTCGGCACATTCAGAAATCCAGCCGCGCAGCCAATGAGCGCGCCGCCGGGAAAGGTGAGTCTGGGAATGGCCTGATACCCCCCCTCATTGAGGGCGCGGGCGCCATAGGCAATACGCTTGCCGCCTTCAAAGAGCGGGCGGATGTTCGGGTGGGTTTTGAAACGCTGAAATTCCTTAAATGGGTCGAGATAGGGGTTTTCATAGTCCAGCCCCACCACATACCCGACTGCGACCTGCTGATCTTCGAGGTGATAGATGAAGGAGCCGCCATAGGTTTTCGTATCCAGTGGCCAGCCCACCGTATGCTCCACCCGGCCGGGGCGGTGATGTTCAGGTGCGACCTGCCAGAGCTCCTTAATGCCGATGCCGTAAGTCTGCGGTGCATTCGAATCCCGCAGGGAAAAATGCTTTATCAATTGTTCGGAAAGCGATCCGCGGCAGCCTTCTGCAAAAAGCGTGATCTTCGCGCGCAGCTCCATCGGCGGTTGGTAGGAGGGTTTGTGCTCGCCCCCCTTGCCGATACCAAACGCGCCGGTGCGCACGCCACGCACTGCGCCGCCCTCGATAATCGCTTCAGCCGCTGCAAAGCCCGGGAAAATCTGCACGCCAAGTGCGCTTGCCTGCTGCCCCAGCCAGCGGCAGAAATTCCCAAGTGAGATGATATAGTTCCCCTCATTACGCATGGGTTTCGGGGTTGGCAGGGAAATACGGTGGCGGGACGTGAGAAAGGAAAAATGATCCTCCGTTGCGGGAGTGATAAGCGGCGCGGCGCGATCTTTCCAATCCGGAATCAGCGCATTCAGCGCCCGTGGCTCCAGCACGGCGCCGGAGAGAATATGCGCCCCCACTTCTGAGCCTTTTTCAAGAAGTATGATGTTGGTGTCGGGCGCAAGCTGCTTGAGGCGAATGGCAGCAGAAAGCCCGGCAGGCCCCGCGCCGATAATCAGCACGTCACATTCCATGCGGTCAGATTCGGCCATAAGGCAAGCCTAGCATATTCAGCGCCGCGATGAAAGTGGCTTATCTCGTGACCACACCCACTTGCTAACTAAGGCGTGCGCCCGGTTTGCTGCTGCGCCACCAGCGTTTGCAGCGCACCCATCTTATCATGGGCTTCACCTGTTAAGGTGATGGTGACGGTTGATTGATTGCCGGAATTTTCAATCTCCCCAGGCGAAACTCCATCCTGTACGCCCAGCATTTCCTTATATTGACGAACTAGATTTGATATCAACACATTCGTATAGGGATGCTGCAAACCTTCAGGGATTTGATAGGTAATCTTTAAAGAATTTTTGCCGTCTGTCATCTTTGTTTCTGGCGCTCCTATTGAGCCATTGAGAAGCTTATCGAGATTTTCCTTCGCTTTTTCTTGCAAGCGCAGTCGCTGGGTATGCTCTCCCATTGTTGGTGGCAAATTGGTATCCATGATTGTCTTCTCCCTTGTTGAAGTTTTGCTACCCTAGCAGCAAAAAATGAAGATTTTATGAAGGGTTTTAATTTTTCTTCCGCTTCGCAAACGGGTTGTCGCTGGCTTTGAGATGGAGGCGGATGGGGGTGCCCACCAGCCCGAAATTCTCGCGTAACCCATTGACGATATAGCGAAGATACGCATCCGGAAATTCTTTGGCCATGTTGCAGTGTAGCTGAAAAGCCGGCGGGCGGGTTTTGATTTGCGTCATATATTTTACTTTCAGCCTGCGGCCTCTGACCAGTGGCGGGCTGTGATGCGCCACCAGTTCGGCCAGCCAGCGATTAAGCTCCGCGGTTGGTATGCGCCGGTTCCAGATGTCATAGGCGGCAACACAGGCCTCTATTAACCCGTCAAGCCCGTCTTGCCTCAGGCCGGAGCAGGGCGCGATCATCACCCCGTGAAGCTGCGGCAGCTGTTTATCAAGCATATAGCGCAGTTCTTCAAGATAGGCCTTTTTATTGCCGCGCACCAGATCCCATTTGTTAAGACCAATCACCACCGCCCGCCCTTCGCGTTCGGCCAGTGCTGCAATCACCGCATCCTGCTTTTCCATGGGGATGGTGGCGTCAATCAGCACCACCACTACCTGCGCATATTGCAAGGCGCGCACCGTATCGGCTACGGCGAGTTTTTCGACCTTGTCCTGAATATTGGCACGTTTGCGCATTCCGGCCGTATCCACGAGTTTCAGCGCCTGGCCGCGGTGGGTAAAATCTATCGCAATCGCGTCGCGGGTGATGCCCGGTTCAGCGCCCGTCAGCAACCGTTCCTCCCCCACCAGCGCGTTGATGAGGGTGGATTTACCAGCATTAGGCCGGCCGATAATGGCAATCGAGAGTGGTGCCTGATGCGTGGTGTGTGGTGCGGTTTTTTCGGTTTCTTCCGGTACGGTTTTTTTCACTTTTC
>CANHAG010000045.1 GCA_947458525.1 Rhodospirillaceae bacterium
GCCACCATGAAGCTTGCATAAAACCCCACGCCAAACTGGCCGATGAGCGCACTGTCCTTCGCCGCGTCTCCGCTCAAGCGCTCCACAAATTCCCGCGTGCCGGATCTGGCAATCGTGCCAAGATGCGCAATCAGATCCTCGCGGTTCATGCCGATGCCGGTATCTTCAATCGTAAGAGTCTTCGCCTTCTCATCACACGAAAGCCTGATTTCAAGCGCCGCCTCCCCCGCCATCAGCCCTTCTTGCTGGGCGGCCTCGTAGCGCAGCTTATCACACGCATCCGACGCATTGGAAATCAGCTCACGCAGGAAAATATCGCGGTTGGTATAAAGCGCGTGAATCATAAGATGCAGCACGCGCGCCGTTTCAGCGGCAAAATTCATGGTTTCCGCCTGCGGCGTTTCGGGTGTGGATTTTCTGGCAGTATTAGGCATGGTGATTCTCACATACTACATGAACACCCTGCCTTATCGGGCAGGCATGCCCCAGATATAGGGCGAAGTTTTCGCTCTACAAGAGTTCAGGCAACACCATGCTTCTTTTTATCGTGGTAAGGCAACGCGCCGCCCAACCATCAGCCGCGGATATTATAGCCAGCATCGACATACATCACCTGACCGGTGACTTGTTTAGCGTTATCTGACACCAGAAATGCGGCCATTTCACCAATCTGCTCAAGGGTGACAAGCTGGTGCAGCGGCGCGTTGGCAGCGGCTTTTTCAAGCAACTCGTCAAAATGCCCAAGCCCCGAGGCTGCGCGGGTTTTGACTGGCCCCGGCGACATGGCGTTGACACGGATATATTTCTCGCCAAGCTCCGCCGCGAGGTAGCGGCTGCTGGCTTCAAGCGCCGCTTTCACCGGCCCCATGAGGTTATAATTCGTCACCACTTTTTCGGCGCCGTAATAACTCATGGTGAGGATCGCCCCGCCCTCTTTCATCAGCGGCTCGGCGGATTTGGCAAGGCGCATCAGCGAATGGCAGGAAATATCCATCGCGGTCAGAAACCCCTCGCGTGAGCTATCCACCACCCGGCCGAGCAGATCTTCTTTCGGTGCGAAGGCGATGGAGTGCAGCAGGAAATCAAGCCTGCCCCAGCGCCTCGTGATATTATCAAACAGCGCCGCCTGCTGGGCAGGATTGCTGATATCAAGCGGCATGAAGATCGGCGCATCCAGTTTCTTGGCCAGCGGCTCGACATGGGGTTTGGCTTTATCGTTCAGATACGTCACCGCCAGTTCCGCGCCGTGGGCATGAAAGGCGCGGGCGCAACCCCATGCGATGGAATCCTCGTTCGCGATTCCCACCACGAGGCCTTTTTTTCCCTTCAGTACTTCGCTCATAGATTCTCCTTTTTCACATTTATTTTTTATGCCACGCACCAGAAAAGAACGGCAACCCCGCCCGTGCCCCCAAAATGAGGAGCGTTACGAGGCAGATTCTTAGCACATGAGGTCAGTGCTGCGCAAACGATCTGGCGAATTGTTTACGCCTCTCGCCAGAAGAAAATATCCCCCTCTATTGCAGAATTATTTACCCGGGCACCTTAAAAATTTACTTTTGAGTTGCGTGCGCTATAACCACTTCAGTCATCTTTTTACCCAATGACGGAGGATAATCATGACCACCACCACCGCGCCCCGCTATGACCGCGTTGCTGTTACCCTTCACTGGCTCATGGCCGTGTGCATCATCGGGATGATTCTGCTGGGATTTTTCTGGGAGGATATCGGCCAGCGTGATCTGAAAATTTTTGCCATTAACTTCCATAAGTCACTTGGAATGACCCTGTTAGTGCTGACCCTCATCCGAATTTACTGGCGGCTTAGGCACCGCCCGCCGGCATTGCCCGAGGCCATCCCGGCGCTGGAGCGTAAGGCCGCACGCGCTGCCCACGGGTTGCTGTATGCGTTTATGCTGGCAATGCCTATTTCCGGCTGGCTTTACGTATCGGCTTTGCAGAAATATCCTACCGTTTATTTTGGCCTGTTCACCATTCCCCATATCCCCATGCCGGTGGCGGGGGATGCGCTCAAGCCCGTGAAACAGTTTTTTTATGAAACGCATGAACTGCTGTCTTACGGGCTGATCGCGCTTCTGGTGCTGCATGTGCTTGCGGCGCTCAAGCATCACTTCTTTGATAAAAATGACGTCCTGAAACGGATGCTGCCGTAAGCTTCGCGGTGGCAATACACATGCCAGATTTTTCGATCGAACAGGCACTCTCCACCCGTCCCGTTGCCGGGATTGATGAAGCCGGGCGGGGCCCCTGGGCGGGGCCGGTTGTGGCCGCCGCCGTGATGTTTCAATCCCCCATCCGGATGGATGGACTAAATGACAGCAAGCTGGTCACTCCCACACGCCGCACAGCACTTTATGAGCAGATCATGACACACTGCCTTGTCGGCATTGGTCATGCAGAGGCGGAGGAGATTGATGCGCTCAATATCTGGCGCGCCACTGCACTCGCCATGTGCCGCGCGGTCGAGGCTCTGCCCTGCCCGCCCGCCTTCGTGCTGGTGGATGGCAACCGGGTGCCAGACGGTCTGCCCTGCCCCGCCCGCGCGGTGATCGGGGGCGACGGGGTGAGTGCCTCCATCGCCGCCGCTTCGATCATCGCCAAAGTCACGCGCGACCGGTGGATGGTGGAATATGCCGCGCGCTATCCGGAATATGGGTTCGATCGCCATGCGGGCTACGGCACCGCGCAGCACAGGGAAGCACTTGCCAGTCACGGCATCTGCCCGATTCACAGAAGAAGCTTCGCCCCCATCCGCGCGATACTTGAGGCCGAGGCGGTATGACACGCGCCTATAAACCCAGAAACGCTCCCCGCAAGCGACGGCTTTTCCCGCGCAGCTTAAATGATGTTCTGGTGGCCACTACCGATCCGCTCTTTAAGGATAAACAGCAGGTAACGCTGCGCTTGATGCGCGACTGGGCGCGGATTGTGGGGGAGGAAAATGCGCGCAGCATACAGCCACGCAAGCTGATGTTTCAGGGTGAATCCATGGCGGAAGGCACGCTGCATCTCGAGGTGGCGCCCGCACTTGCGCCCGAGATGCCCTACCGCACCGAGGATCTGCGCGAGCGTATCGCCTGCTATTTCGGCTTTAACGCCGTAGCGCGTATTATAGTTCACCCCCACGCGCCGCTGGCAAAATACCATGCCAAGCAAGGCTCGTGACAAATCCATAGCGCTGCGCTACAACATCCACGAAAAACAGGAGGCTATATGAGCAAACCCGCATCCAACCGATTCGCGCTTTATGTATTGCTGGCCGTCATTCTGGCCGCCGCCGGGCTTGGCTACTATATCAATAGCCTGAGGCTAAGCGACACCAGCGCTGCTTCCGCCACAGCGGCCGAAGCCACTAGCGATGAGACCCCCGCCACGCCATTTGATGCCAGCGCACTTGCGCTTGGCAAAGACGACATCATGATCGGCAAACGCTCCGCACCGGTGACGATTGTTGAATATTCCTCCCTCTCCTGCCCGCACTGCGCCTATTTCCATACGAAACTTCTGCCGGAGGTAAAAAAAGCGGTGATTGATACGGGAAAAGCCAGGCTCATCATCCGCCCCTTCCCGCTTAATCTACCGGCGCTGCGCGCATCCATGCTGGTGGAATGCACGCCGAAAGAATCCAGAGTCACGCTGCTCGAAACGCTTTACGCCCGCCAGGATGACTGGGCGTTTACGCCCGCGTTTGAAGCGCGGCTGAAAGCGATTGCGGAAGGCTACGGTATTGATGAGGCCGCCTTTACGCGCTGCATGAGCAACGCGGAGGCGGAAACGAAAATTCTGGGCAGCCGCAAAACGGGGATGGAAAAACTCCATGTGAGCGGCACGCCGAGTTTTTTCATTAACGAGACACTCTTTCAGCCGGCCGATGGCCTCACTGCCGAAGCGATGATTGAGGCGGTGAAGGCCGCAATGGCAGAATAGATGCATGCGGTTACGCCCCCCTTACGCATAATCTTCTTGACTGGCTATGCAAACTCTGCTAGATAGCACATCCCTTGCGGGCGAAAGGTTACCCACAGCCTTTTGCACAGTCGAGGCACCGTAATTTCTGCTGATGAAGCATCTGAAAGATATTGTCTAAATGCTTCGTTTGCGGGATTCCTGTTCAGTTAAATGTTTAATCGGATGTTGTTGAAAGTTCGTTATGTCCAAACGTTGTGCACTCACCCAAAAAGGCGTCATGAGCGGGAATAACCGCTCCCATTCCAATATCAAAACGAAGCGCCGCTTCATGCCGAATATGCAGCAGGTTTCCCTGCTTTCGGACGCGCTTGGCCAGTCCGTAAGCCTCAGGATTACTGCCGCAACCCTGCGTACCATCGACCATAATGGTGGGCTTGATAACTATCTCATGAGTGTGCATAGCGCCCGCCTGTCGGACGAAGCGCGCGCACTCAAGCGCCGCATCGTCAAAGCTCGCATTGCCGCTCAACCTGCAGCGTAGCTTTATTCCTATTGCGCGCGTAATTTCGCTCTATCCTACTCTTCAAACACCTCTTCGCGGGTGACACCCCAGATATCGGGCTTTCTGATCCAGCCCTCGCGACCCTCGATCACCAGCAGGCACCAATCCGGTGCGCACGCCTCAACCCTGCCGATGACTGACGGCTCAGCACGCATGACGGGCTTGGACGTGGCATCCGGTTTCTTATAAAGCAGTTGCGGGTGCCCCATGATCATGGCGGTGCGCGTGGCCTCGAGCAGGTTTTTATTCACCCAGCCGGTCGTGCCTTCCACGTCCTCAATTTTGCGCCAATGGGCAAATTCCTCGATGATTTTTACCGGCAGCCCGGCGCGCTGATACACCCAGGCGATGGGGTAGCGCTCGCCCGGCCCCACGCGCAGATTCACCTCATTCGATTTGAGCGACACAAAACGCGGAACCGGCTTGCCGGAAGGGTTGAGGATAGACACATCCTGCGCGCCCGCTGCGGTTGCCGCAAGCATCATGCCAAGAAAGAGGAGAAGATTGCGTTTCTTCATGCCGCCTTTTATAGAACGGGGCATGGCGTCACGTCTACGAATCTTTGTAACCCGGCAGCTGCCCGCCCCCATAGAGGAGCGCATGGCGGAGCTGTTCGGCCATACCCGGCGCGGGGCGGATACGGCGCTCGAACCGGCAGGGATTGTGCTTCGCGCCCGCGGAGCAGCCGTGCTGGTGCCGACCGTGACCGACCGCATCGACCGCAACGTGATTGACGGGCTTTTGCCGGAACTGAAGCTGATTGCCAATTTCGGGGCGGGCGTCGATCATATTGATGTTGCCTATGCGAAATCGAAAGGCATTACCGTCACCAATACCCCAAGTGTGCTGACGGAAGATACCGCAGATCTGGCATTTGCCCTGATTCTGGCCGTACCAAGGCGGCTGAATGAAGGAATGGCGGCCATCCGCACGCGCGCCTGGCAGGGCTGGAGCCCGCTCTACCTGCTCGGCCACCGGATTAATGGTAAGAAACTCGGCATTGTCGGGATGGGGCGTATCGGTCAGGCCGTGGCGCGGCGCGCGCGCGGGTTCGGCATGGCGGTGCATTACCATCAGCGCCAGCGTCTGCATGCGAGTGTGGAGGCCGAATTTGGCGCATGCTTTCATCCTACGCTTGAATCACTGCTGCAGGCGGTGGATATCGTAACGCTGCACTGCCCTCATACCAGAGAAACGCATCAGATGATGAATGCAGCGCGGCTTTCCCTCATGAAACCTTCCGCCTATCTTATCAACACGGCGCGCGGCGCGCTGGTGGATGAGGAGGCGCTGGTAGCAGCCCTGACCTCGGGGAATATTGCAGGCGCAGGGCTCGATGTGTATGCCCATGCGCCTGAGCTTGCACCGGGACTACGCGATTTGCCGGGCGTGGTGCTGCTGCCGCATATCAGCTCGGCCACGATCGAATCGCGCCTTGAGATGGGCGAGCGGGTGATTATCAACATCCGCTCCTTCCTTGATGGCCACACCCCGCCCGATAAGGTGCTGGCGGAAGAGGCCTAGCGCGTAGCACCACTTGGGCAGGTGCGGGCTCGGCGGTTTTTTGCGCGGCGACGGCTTCATCGATTCGCTTGGCAGCTTCCGAACCAAGTTTTCGTACAACCGCCTGTCTGGCAATGACGGTTGCCGCTGCAATCTTCCCCGGTACAGTGATGATCGCGGCCAGTGCAAGCACGATCGCGGTCTTATGCCTCACCAAAAAATGTTCGATGCATTATGCGTCACTTCCTTCTGCGACTACGATTGCAGAATATAGGGCAGCTTCACCCGATTAGTGGTGTTTGGCATAAGTTTTTATCCTTATTTTACAGATTGATGGAGGCTATCACAAAAATTTTACAAAACGTTAATTGAAAATTAACTGGGGGGGGGTAAAATGAGTGAAATTTTAACTGTATTAGGAGGTATTTTATGACTGATATTCGTGGACTGGTAGATAATCACTGGAGACTTATGGAACGACAAATTGGCACAAATGATGGTGGTACTGAGCTCTGGCAGAACTGGGTCAACATCGTTGATGAAATTAATAAATCTGGGAATCCGCATGCTCGTGAAGTTCTAAGGCGTAATGAATCCAGAAGGCACGATGGAGAGTTGAATCCTTACAACCAAAATAATTATGCGCCGAATGGTCTCCCGCTAATTATAGAAATAAGTCAAGCCATTGGGCGCCCTGTAGATCAAGCTTTGGCTGGAAGAATTCAGTCCGACTACGATCGGAGCATGCAAAGAATGATGCAAGAGCTAGAATCGCGCGAACTCAAAGGTGGTGAATTATCAGTTCCTGATGCGCGTGATCGTTCTCGCGTTAACGAAAAATAATCACTTTCAGATAACACCCAATCCCGCGTATCCACGCCCCACCACTTCCGAACGCTGGTACATATTCACCAGCACGCTGCTTTATGATGCGCCGAACCGAAGTCCGTCACTTGCTGCGCGGCGGTGTAGATGTTCGCAGGCTCGGTCAGGGTAATTGCGGTGCGTTTCAGCGTCACCCCTTGTCAGCTTTACCACTCGCAGCAGGCTATACCACAACTGGGGCAAAACCCGTGAATATCTACAGCGCCTAATTCGCCTGACGGCGCAGGAAAGCGGGGATTTCGTAGAGATCCCCTTCCTCGCTCGCGGCGGATTCAGCCACTTCGCGCACTTCCGCGCGGCGTGGGGATTCAGCGGCGGCGGGAGCGGTAATCGTATGCTGCATTAGGGTCTGGGGGAAGCGTTGGTCATCACGAGTTGCCTTGATATCATTTAACATCCGCAACTTATAAGAACGCGCACCCTGCCGCAAGTCACGCTTTGTAACGGTATGCTACAGGGGGTTAGGTTTCGGGTTTCGGGTTTCAGGAAAGACCGTATTTAATCCAGCACCTTCTGCCTGAAACCTGAACCAATGACATTTTTTAAGCGCAAATTAACCAAGAATTAAGATTTATGTGTAATGCTCAAGCTGTGACTAAACGTTTTTATTATTAATTCTAACAGGAGATTTTTATGGGAATTGAAGCAGTAACAAATGATGGCGCAGGACAAAAAATAAACTTGGCAAGAGAAACC